>JBIOVC010000156.1:0-3376 GCA_044867545.1 Hyphomicrobiaceae bacterium
CGGGCGTGGCGAAGGTCACCCCGGCATCGCAGCAGTCCATGCTCGGCTCGCGTGACAATACGTGGCATCCGGCGTCCCCGACTCGGGAAGCTGCTTCCGCCACTTCTTCCGCCGTCCGCGCTTCGAGGCCGATCGTATGGCAGGAGTTTTCTCTCGACTCGAAAAGGACCAGCTCGGCCATGCGGCCGTTCGAGCTCAGCCAGGTCTCCTTGCCGGTCTGCCGGGTGACCCGCAGCCCTAGGATCTCCGTCGAGTCGCGGAGCATTGCAGCCACGTCGCGAATGTTCAGCTTTAGGTGGCCGATTCCAAACACCAGATGCGTCATAGCTGTCCTCCAAGCGCACGCGGCAATGGCGTTGGCGCTCCCCTCATAGCCTAACTTAGGTGAGAGGACAATATTTGTCGAAAAAACCAATCTATTACGAAAATTCGATACAGTTCTGGACGAGGAGGGGTCCGCGCTTCACGCAACCTTCCTGTCGCTGGTCAGCGTGCGCCACTCGCCCAATCCCTCTCTACGCAGGTCCGCGAGAAGCTGTTCGAGCGCTGTGCTACCGCGGCGCGTCCCTTCGCTGTTCCGCACGCACTGTCGGGAGAAGGATGGCGGGCACCAGTCAATCGTGGAAGCGGCGCCGGGCCGCGACGATAGGACTCGCCGAATCCCGACCGACTGGCACATCGCGAACGACCGTACCTGGTGTCCCTTGGCTAAGTTACGAAAACGTGTTTATTTATCGAAATCTCTGTGAGACCTACGATTTCACTTGGGGAGGAAGCCCGCGCGACGAGCGGTTCGGCGCGCCATAGGGCGGTCGAAGGGAGGCTAGCGAAGTGACGGCAATTCCGAAGATGATGAAGGCTGCCCGCATGCATGAGGTGGGTGGCAAGCTGAAGATCGAAGACGTTCCCGTCCCGCAGCTTGGGTCGATGGACGTGCTCGTTCGCGTTCGCTCCTGCGGCATCGTGCCGAACCTCGCGAACATCCTTGCCATGTGGCCGACCTGGTTCCCGCACATGCCGCAGCCGCCATTGCCGGCGATCTTCGGCCTCGACCCGACCGGCGAAATCGCGGCAGCGGGCAGCCAGGTTCACAGCCTCAAGCGGGGCGACCGCGTCTACGTGAACCCGGGGCGCTCCTGCGGCAGCTGCCGGCACTGCCGCCGCGGTGACAGCATCTCCTGCCGTTACTACGCCTTCCAAGGCTATTTCGGTTTCACGCCCGAGTCGGTGCAGACCTTCCATGACTATCCGGTGGGCGGTCTTGCCGAGTACATCGCCGCCCCGGCATCTGCAATCGTGAAGCTGCCCGACAACCTGAGTTTCGATCAGGCGGCGCGGCTCGGCTACATGGGCACAGGCTACTCGGCGCTGAAGAAGGCGAGCATCGGCCCTGGCGATACAATCCTCGTCAACGGCATCTCCGGAACGCTGGGCATTTCCATCGCGGTCTTCGGCCCGTACTTTGGCGTAAAGAAGATCCTCGGCACCGGACGCGACCGGAAGCTGCTGAAGGAGATCGAATCGGTGGCGCCCGGCATCATCGAGACCCATTCGCTCGAGGACGGCATGCCGCACGAATGGGCTCGTGCCAAGACCGACGGCGAAGGCGTCGATGCCTTCATCGACTGCAACGGCCCCGGCACGCCGCATGAGCCCTTCCTGGCCGGTCTCAACGCTCTCAGGCGCGGCGGCACTGCCATCGACATCGGCGCGGTGATGGGTGCCGTGCCGGTCGACGTCCACACGCTCATGGACCGCAATCAGCGGCTGATCGGGTCGGCCTGGCTGACCACGGCAGAAGGCCAGGAGATGGCAGACCTTATCGGCATCGGCAAGGTCAGCTTGGACATGCTGGAGACGCAGGCCACGCCGCTCGCGAAGGTGAACGAGGCAATCTCGGGCATCGCGCAGCGCCACGGTGGCTTCTCGAATTTCGTGATCCATCCATAGCCCATACATTACGGTATTGTGATGCTATACGGTATCGCAATAGCATAATTGGAGGACAAGACGTGAAGGTCAGACGTGTCGTCACTGGCAAGAACGCCGCCGGAAAGTCCGTCTTCATCAGCGATGGCTCCTCGCCGCGCGAGATGGTTCTGAAGCACACGCCGGGTTTTGTCTCCTCGCCGCAATGGAAGATCGAGGGAACGCCCGATCTCACCAAGCGCGACGGCTCCGATCCCATGAAGAGCGGGGGCACGATGATCATGCCGCCCGGCGGATCGTCCTTCTGGGTGATCACCTTTCCGCCGGACAGTGTAATGATGTCGCCGGACTGGAATCCCGCGGTGGCCGGGCCGGAGCTGGTGGACGCGTCTCCGGGTATCGCTGAGCGGATGGAGCCGGACAATCCGGGTATGCACCAGACCCCGACCGTCGACTATGTGACAGTGGTCAAGGGCATGGTGGTGCTGGAACTCGATGACGGAAAAACCGTCGAGCTTCACCCCGGCGACACCGTGGTGCAGCAGGGCTCGCGGCATGCCTGGCGCAATCCCACAAAGGAGCCGGCCACGATTTCGGTTGTACTGCTTGGCGCGAAGACCTGAGGCGCAGCGGGCCCGATCGGGTCGTGTGAACACTCAAGCTCTGAGCGCATCCTCGCGACCGGCGTTCCGACTTCGGAGCGCCGGTTTGTTGTCGGCTCATCTTTCGGCCGTCGCTGCCCTGGCCGCGTCGTTGCCGTGAGGCCGCGCCTCCATCTGCTCCAGCACGGCACGCGCCTGGTGGGCGAGATGCTCCCCTTTGTCCGTGGCCATGATCGAGTCGCCCTGCCGCAGGATCGTCGAACGCCGGGCGAAGTCGGCTGAGCGCGGTGCTGATCGTGAGTGGTTCACGCCAAAAGCAGGCATGCGTCGGAAAGATCGCGCGCCCGCACTGCCACGAACGCCTGCAGCGCGAGATCAATTCCGGCAACGCGTCCGATGGCACGGCGACTCGCTCGATCAAAAAAATCGATAACATCGATCTAGGTCATCGCGTTGCTGAATACAACCCGATCACGTATTCCGCGGCCATAGGGGAGGAGAGTGCCGTGGGAGTGGTCGAGGTTCTCGATAACATCAGATCGGAAATGATCGAGACCGGGTGTCCAAGCGGGCGCTAGCCCTATCGGTTCGGCGATGCCGTCAAGGAGCGCGGCGTCGGGTTTTCCCTGTAGCAGCAATCCGCGCAGCTCTTGCGCGCCTCGTCGCCGGAAAAGCCGTTCATTCGGTCGAGACAGCTCGCGCAATCCCGAGATAGCAGATTGAAGGAGGAATCGAATGGCTACCAATCTCGAAGAGGCGATCGCCGAGGCCGGAAGTCCGCACAAGCTGTTGTGGGAGTCGAAGAGCCCGCCGATCGTCGCCACCCCTGTGACGGCGGAGTTCAC
>JBIOVC010000157.1:0-8353 GCA_044867545.1 Hyphomicrobiaceae bacterium
TTGCAGCGCACCGAGGTCAGGCCCTTCACGGAGAAGCAGATCGAGCTGGTCACGACCTTCGCCGATCAGGCGGTGATCGCCATCGAGAACGTGCGCCTCTTCAACGAGACAAAGGAAGCGCTCGAACGGCAGACGGCCACCGCCGACATCCTGCGGGTGATCAGCAGCTGGCCGACGGATACGCAGCCGGTGTTCGAGGCGATCGTGCAGAGCGGGGTCAAGCTCTTTGCCGATGCCGCTCTCAGTATCGCGCTGCCGGAGGGGAACCAGGTCAAGGCCGTGGCGGTCGCAGAGACCAATCCGAGCGATGCCGAGGCATGGCGGCGCATATTCCCGTTTCCGCTCACCCGCGAGTACATGCACGGGATCGCCATCCTCGATCGCAGGGTGGTGGATGTTCCCGACGGCCACAACGCTCCGGAGGAATATGCCGTCGGGGTGCGAAACTTTCTCGCCAGCGGCTACCGAGCGCTTACGATCATGCCGATGATCCGCGGCGATACCGCAATCGGCACGCTCACCGTGATGCGCCGCGCACCCGGGCCGCTGTCTGACAAGCAGATCGAGCTGGTCACCAACTTCGCCGCCCAGGCGGTCATCGCGATCGAGAACACCCGGCTGCTCAACGAGCTGCGCCAGCGTACCGACGATCTCACCGAGGCGCTGGAGCAGCAGACGGCCACCTCGGAGGTGCTGCGCGTCATCTCCAGGTCGCCCGGCGATCTGGAGCCCGTGTTCCAGGCCGTGCTGGAGAATGCGACCCGCATCTGCGAGGCCAAATATGGGGTCCTGTTCCGGTACCAGGACGGTGAATACCGCGCGGTCGCGAAGCTCGGGGCGCCGCCTGCCTACGAGGAGCTGCTCGACCGCGGTCCCATCCGGCCGGGCCCGGCGACCGGCCTCGGCCGCCTGATCACCCATAGACAGACGGTCCACGTCACCGATACGCTCGCCGAGCAGGCCTACGCAGAGCGCGATCCATGGCGCATCGCCACGGTAGAGCTCGGCGGAATCCGCACGTTCCTCAACGTGCCGATGCTCAAGGAGGGCGAGCTGGTCGGCGCCATCGGTGTCTACCGGGAACAAGTTCGCCCGTTCAGCGACAAGCAGATCGAGCTGGTCAGCAATTTCGCCGCGCAGGCCGTGATCGCGATCGAGAACACGCGCCTGCTCAATGAGCTGCGCCAGCGCACGCACGATCTCACCGAGTCTCTTCAGCAGCAGACAGCGACCGCCGACGTGCTCAAGCTCATCAGCCGCTCGACGTTCGATCTGCAGGCTGTGCTCGACACCCTGACAGAGTCGGCGGCACGGCTGTGCGATGCCGATATGGCAGCGATGACGCGCCAGGACGGCGCCGGCTTCCAGCACATCACGAATTTCAACTTCCCGCCCGATTGGCTCGAGTACAGCAAGACCATTCGCCTCGAGCCAGGGCGCGGCAGCGTCGTCGGCCGGGTGCTGCTGGAGGGCAAGGCGGTGCAGGTCGCCGATGTGCTGGCCGATCCGGAATACACCTACTTCGAACCGCAGAAGAAGGCTGGATACCGGACCTTCCTCGGCGTGCCGCTGCTGCGCGAGGGAAATCCGATCGGCGTGCTGACGCTCGGGCGCCGGACCGTGCGTCCGTTCAGCGACAAGCAGATCGAGCTGCTCACCACGTTCGCCGACCAGGCTGTGATCGCCATTGAGAACGTGCGGCTGTTCGAGGAGGTGCAGGCGAGGACGCAAGAGGTACAGGAGACCCTCGAATATCAGACCGCGACCAGCGACGTGCTCGATGTCATCAGCCGATCGCCTTCCCAGGTGCAGCCAGTTTTCGACACCATCGCGCAGAGCGCGGCACAGCTCTGCAAAGCTCAATTCTGCCACGTCTTCAGGTTCGACGGCCGACTCATCCATTTTGCGGCCCATCACGGGTTGGCACCCGACGGGGTCGAAGCGATACGGCGCGCCTATCCGATCCCGCCAGGTCGCGCGAGCGCGGCCGCGCGCGCAATCCTGAGTGGGGAGATCGAGCAAATCCCGGACGTCCAGGCCGACCCCGACTATCAGCATGGCGGGTTTGCCGAGGTCATGACGTTCCGTAGCATTGTTGCTGTTCCGATGCTGAAGGGCGGCCGGCCAATCGGAGCGATCGCCATGGCGCGATCCGAACCCGGTTACTTTCCCGATCGGCAGATCGAGCTGCTCACCACTTTCGCCGACCAGGCTGTCATCGCCATCGAGAACGTGCGGCTGTTCGATGAGCTGCAGACCAGAACCAACGAGCTCACACGCTCAGTGGCCGAGCTCAAGGCCCTGGGCGAGGTCGGGCAGGCGGTCTCCTCCTCGCTCGATCTGCAAACGGTGCTCGGCACTATCCTGCGCCATGCCTGCGAAATCTCGCATACCGGTGGCGGCGCCATCTACGTGCTCGATGCCGCGCAGGGCGTGCTGACGCTTGAGGCCGGCCACAACATGAGCGAGGAGCTGATCGCGGCGGTACGCGCTCGTCCCAGTCGGCTGGGCGACGCGGTGGTCGGCGAATGCGCCGCCCAGGGGGTGCCCGTGCAGGTGCCCGACATGGAGGGTCGGGACGACCACCCGCTATTTGAGATGCTCCGCGACAGTGGCATCAGGGCCCTGCTCGCCGTGCCGCTGATCCACCAGGGCAAGACCATCGGTGTGCTGCTCGTGCGCCGGGTCTATGCCGGCCAGTTCGCACCCGAGACCATCGATCTGTTGCAGACGTTCGCCGCGCAGTCATCGATCGCCATCAACAACGCGCGCCTGTTCCGCGAGATCGAGGAGAAGGGCCATCAGCTCGAGATCGCGAGCCTGCACAAGTCGCAGTTCCTCGCCAACATGAGCCACGAGCTCAGGACTCCACTCAATGCGATACTCGGCTATGCCGAGCTGATCCAGGACGGCGTGTACGGGGAGCCGATCCCCAAGATCAAAAGCGTGCTCGACCGCGTGCAGGCGAACGGCAAGCATCTGTTGGGCCTCATCAACGACGTGCTCGACCTCTCCAAGATCGAGGCCGGCCAGCTCGCGCTGAGGCTCGAGGACTATTCTCTCTCCAACGTGGTGCAGACGGTGCTGACCGCAACGGAGTCACTCGCCGCCGAGAAGAAGCTGCGCCTCGAGGCGGCGCTGCCAGGCAAGCTGCCGGTCGGCCGGGGCGACGAGCGGCGGCTGGCGCAGGTGCTGCTGAACCTCGTCGGCAACGCCATCAAGTTTACCGACGAAGGGGAGATCAGGGTCTCGGCCAGGGCGACCAAGGCGAAGTTCGTCATCAAGGTGGCCGACACCGGCCCCGGCATCCCAGAGTCGGAGCGAGCGCTTATCTTCGAGGAGTTCCACCAGGTCGATAGCTCGAACACCAAGAAGAAGGGCGGCACGGGCCTTGGCCTTGCCATCACCAGGCGCATCGTCGAATTGCACGGAGGCCGCATTTCAGTTGAATCGGAGCTCGGCAAGGGCTCCACGTTCCGCGTCGACCTGCCGATCCGGGTCGAGAAGCAGAAGGGTGGGCCGCTATGAAGCGCATACTCGTGGTCGAGGACCAGGAGGACAACCGCGCCATCCTGCGGGACCTGCTCGGCGCGGCCGGCTACCTCTATCTCGAGGCAGTCAGCGGCGCAGATGGCGTAGCGGCTGCGGAGCGCGAGCGGCCCGACCTCATATTGATGGACATCCAGCTCCCCGTAGTCGACGGCTACGAGGCGACGCGACGGATCAAGGCGAACCCCGCGCTTGCCGGCATCCCGGTGATCGCGGTCACGTCCTATGCGCTGTCGGGGGACGAGGCCAAGGCCCGTGCCGCCGGCTGCGACGACTACGTGACAAAGCCGTTCAGCCCGCGCGAGCTGCTCGCCAAGTTGCGCGGGTTCCTGCGCGACGGCGGCTGAGCCATGCGCGATCCGCCCTTGATCCTGGTAGTCGACGACAACGAGGCCAACGTCGACATCATGGAGACCCGCCTCAAGAAGCAGGGATATGACGTGATAGCCGCTGGCGACGGCGAAGCGGCGCTGGCGCGTGCCAAGTCCGACAGGCCCGACCTCATCCTGCTCGACGTCATGATGCCGAAGCTCGACGGCTTCGAAGTCGCAAGGCGCCTCAAGGCGGACCCCACACTGCCGTTGATGCCTATCATCCTGGTGACCGCAAAGGCCGAGACGGAGGACGTCGTGGCGGGGCTCAATGCCGGCGGCGACGAGTATCTCACCAAGCCGGTGGACCAGGCATCGCTCGTCGCGCGCGTCCGCTCGCTGCTCAGGATCAAGGAGCTGCACGACAAGGCCGAGGATCAGGCAAGAGAGCTCGCCCGGCGCGCGGCGGAGCTCGGAGAGCTCAACCGTACATTGGAGACACGTGTCGCTGCCCAGGTCGGCGAGCTCGACCGCATGGGGCGGCTGCGGCGTTTCCTGCCCCGCCAGCTCGCCGAGCTCGTCATCGCCACGGGCAACGAGGCGCTGCTCGACAGCCATCGGCGCGAGGTCGCGGTCGCGTTCTGCGACTTGCGAGGCTTCACGGCATTCTCGGAGGTTGCCGAGCCCGAGGAGGTGATGGCAGTGCTGGCCGACTACCACGGCATCGCGGTGCCCATCATCGAGAAGCACGGAGGCACGCTCGAGCGCTTTCTGGGCGACGGACTGATGGTGATATTCAACGATCCCCTGCCCTGCCCAGATCCGGTGCAGCGGGCGGTTCGGCTCGCCGTCGAGCTCACGGAGGCGGTGGGCTCGCTCTGCGTGAAATGGCGGCAGAGTGGCTATCAGCTCGGTTTCGGCGTCGGGCTGTCGCACGGCTTTGCCACGCTCGGCCGGATCGGCGCGGAGGGGCGGCTCGACTACACAGCCATCGGGACGGTAGTGAATCAGGCGGCGCGTCTCTGCGGCGAGGCGAAAGCCGGCCAAATCCTGATCACGCAGCGCGTCGCCAACATCGCCGGGTCAATGATCGAAACAGAGTCACTCGGCGAGCTGTCGCTCAAGGGGCTGAGACAGCCCGTGGCCTGTTGTCGGCTGCTGAGGGTGAGGGCTTAGCCGGGCGGACCTAGACCCCGGGGGACCTGGGAGACGCCCGGAGTTGCATCATCAAGACTGTGCTCGCTCCGTCAGACAGCTTCCTCAAACCGCCTCAGGTGGTCCCTGATCTTGCGCGCGCCGGCAACCTCCTCGATCAGAACGTACAAGGCCTTGTGCTGCTCCGCGGAACCAATAAAGCCCCACAGGTCGATGACATCGTCGTTGACGACGGGCGTCAGGAAGTAGGCGTTCAACCAAGGCTGAGCGGCGATCCTCTCGATCAGCGCCTTCTGCACGGCCCCGTTGCCGCTGCGCGCAACCGGCTTGCCGATCTCCATGCCGGCCAGCGCGCGGACCAGGTCGCTGCGGGTTATCAGCCCGACGAGCTTGCCGTCCTCGAGAACCGGCACGCGCTTGATGCGGTTGTGATCGAGCACGTCGGCGACCTCGCCCGCATCGGCCTCCGCCGATACCGATACGACGGCGCGTGACATCACATGCTCTGCCCGCAGACCATGCGTCTTGGTGTACTCCGACGCCATTCGATCAGGGTCGCTGACCATCGCCAGCCACCAGTTGCGCCTGACCTCGGTACCGGTCTCGGCGCGGCGCATCAAATCACTCTCGCTGACGATGCCGATGACTTGGCGATCACCCGTTATGACTGGGACGCCGCTGATCCGATGCTTCATGAGGAGTGCGGCAACCTCGCGAACCGGCGTGTCTCTTGCGACCGTGACCACGTCCTTCGTCATGATGTCTTGCGCGCGCATGGGAGGCCCCATTTCTTGGAAAGCTGATGCTGCCAATACTGGGCCGTTGCCGGCACAGCGCTTTGATGCGCATCAAGACGGCGGGATGCTGAGGCGGGCCCCACCTTCGTTGCTGCCGCCAACGCCCCACGGCGCGAGGTCTCACGTCAACGGAGAACGTATCCGGGAGTCGATCGCCCGCGTCTCGCAGGACCCAAGGTAGCGATCAGGCTTTGCCTGCAGGCGCGCTTTGCGGTATGCCGCCCGGGGAGACGGCAATCGTGACAACCGGCAAGGCAAGCCGCTCAGCGGCCTCGCGAGCGGTGCTCTCAAGCCCTGCCACCCGATGGAGAGCGTTCGTGGCCGGCCTGATCGATCTGCGCAGCGATACGTTGACGAAGCCGACGGCCGAGATGCGCCGCGCAATGGCGTCGGCCGAGGTCGGCGACGACTACTACCGGGAAGACCCGAGCGTTCTCAAGCTCGAGGCGCTCGCCGCGGAGATGCTCGGCCGCGAGGCCGGCCTGCTCGTGCTCAGCGGGACGATGGGCAACCTCGTCTCAGTGCTGAGCTGGGCCGACCGGGGCAGCTCGGTGCTGGCGGAAGAGCGTGCTCACATCTTCTACAATGAGAACGGCAGCCTCGCCGGCGTCGGCGGCATTACTACAAAGACCTTCCGGGGAGAGCGTGGCTTTCCGACCCCGGACGAGGTCAGCACTGCGGTCTTCCCGGCAGGCCTCCTGCACCCGCCGACCCGGGTGCTATGTCTGGAGAACACCCACAACGCCGCCGGCGGCACGTGTCTCGACGTCGCCTCGCTCAACGCGCTCTGCGCGACGGCGCGCGCCGCAGGCCTCAAGGTGCACGTGGACGGCGCCCGCCTCTTCAACGCTGCGATCGCGCTCGGCGCGCCGGCCGCGGCACTCGCCGAGAAGGTCGATAGCGTGACGTTCTGCCTGACGAAAGGACTCGGCTGCCCGGTCGGCTCCCTCGTCGTCGGTGACCGTGACTTCATCGAGCGCGCGCGGCGCTGGCGACAGCATGTCGGCGGCAACATGCGGCAGGCGGGCGTCTTTGCCGCGGCTGGCATCGTCGGGCTCTCGACGATGGTGGACCGGCTCGCGGAGGATCATGCCAACGCGAAGCTGCTCGCCAACGCGCTCGCCGATCTCGGCTGGGACGTGGACCCGGCCGCGGTCGAGACCAACATGGTGTTCGCCGGCTTCGAGGACCCTGAGTTCGACGTTGCAGCTTTCGTCGACGCATTGGCCGGCGCCGGCGTACGGATCAATCCTCCGCGCGCGCGGCGCATCCGTTTCGTCACACATGCGGACGTCAGCACCAAGAATGTCCGCGACGCGGCGCAGATTGTGGCCCGTGTCTATCGGGAAGCGACGAAGTCGCGAAAGTCCGCTTCAAGGAGCCGGTGAAATCGGCTATCCGACATCCGATTGATTGATGAATGTCAAAATATAGATAGCTTGATCCATCGTTGATCAATATGGGCGGCGAAGAATTGCGGTCGGTCTCGGAATAGAGGATGCTACGGGTTCGATTCATTCGTTTCCTGCCTACGGTCAGATGCCTCAGACTTTCAAACCGCGGGCGCCGCTCGTTGCGGCGCGGACACCAATTGCACTGCCAAGCCTGCTGGACATCGATCTCCGCCTGCTGCGCGTATTCTGCGCGGTGATCGAATCGGGGGGCTTTTCGGCTGCCCAATCGGAGCTCAACATCGGCCAATCGACGATCAGCACGCACATGGCAGAGCTCGAGAGCCGGCTCGGGATGCGGCTGTGCCGGCGCGGGCGTAGCGGGTTTGCGCTGACCCCGCACGGCGCGGCGGTCTATGAGGCCAGCCAGAGGTTGTTCGCGGCGATCGAGACCTTCCGGTCCGAGGTCAACGCCGTGCAGGAGCGGCTGGTCGGCTCGCTCAACATCGGCCTGCTCGACACGACCATCACCGACGAGAGCCACAACCGTGCGTCGGCAGCAATCGGCGCTCTCAAGGCACGTGCGCCGGAGGTTCATTTCAACGTCATCGTGACCTCGCCCAGCGAAATCGCGCGGGCGATCAACGACGGGCGACTCCATCTCGGCATCAGCACCGCGCACCACCGCGAGCCGGGCCTCGTCTACGAGGAGCTCTACGCGGAGGAGGCGCTGGTCTACTGCGGGCGCGGCCACCCGCTGTTCGACGCCGCTCCGAAGGGGATCAAGCTCGAGCAGATGCGTGGCCTCGATTTCGTGACGCGCGGCTATGAGGAGGAGCGGCAGGCGATCCTTAAGAAGATCCAAGCTCGTACGACCGCGGTCGCCTATCCGCTGGAAGGCCTGATGACCATGATCCTGTCGGGCCGATTCATCGGCATCGTCCCGATCCACTATGCGAAGTTGTGGACGGCCGAGGATCGCATCCGGCCGATCCGGCCGGACCTGCTGCGGCACGCGGAGACCTTCTATCTGATCACCAAGCGCCACATGCGCGAGCCGCCGGTGCTGAAGGCGTTCCGGCAGGAGTTCGGTCCGATCAGCACGACGCGCCGCACAAGGGCCTGACGCGCCGCGCGCCGCCGGGCTCAA
>JBIOVC010000158.1:0-2629 GCA_044867545.1 Hyphomicrobiaceae bacterium
AGGAAGGCAAGTATGCGGAGGCGATCCCCTACTACGAGCGGGCCTTGAAGCTGGCGCCGGAGCGGCCCTCGGTCTTGAGCAACCTGGCGCTTGCCTATGCGGCGCAAGGCGAGGCGGCGAAGGCGGAGCCGTATCTGAGGCGCGCGGTGGGGCAGGCCGAAAGCGAGGCCAAGGTTCACCAGAACCTGGCGCTGGTGCTCGGCCTGCAGGGCAAGTACGAGGAGGCCAAGGCGGTGGCGGGGCGCGAGCTCAGCGCCGACGCGGCCGCCGCCGATGTCGCCTACATGCAGAAGATCGCCCGCGTCGCGCCGAAGGCGGCAGCCCCGGCACCCGCGTTAGCCGAGGCCAAGGTCGTCACCGACACCGCACTCGGCACCGCCGACGCCTGGGCACCGAAGCTCGCCCAGTCGCGCTGATCCGCACCCTCACGCCTGCGCCTGCCGCGCGTAGTGGCCGCCATTGCGCTTGCCAGACCACCCGCAAGCCGCTAGTCGATGCCGACCTTTCAAGCGGCGTCGTGTCGATCCTGACCGCGCCTGCCCGGTCAAACCGGTCGCACTGGAACGACATGCCGGCCTCTGCGCTGATGAACGTGATGGTCGCCGCCGCGCGCAAGGCCGGCCGCAGCCTCGCGCGCGACTTCGGCGAGGTCGAGCAGCTGCAGGTCTCGATCAAGGGGCCGGCCAATTTCGTCTCCGCCGCCGACACGCGCGCCGAGGAAGTGATCTACCGCGAGCTTGCCAAGGCCCGGCCGGGCTACGGCTTCCTGATGGAGGAGCGCGGCGTCGTCGACGGTGCCGACCGCACCCATCGCTGGATCGTCGATCCGCTGGACGGGACCACCAACTTCCTCCACAGCATTCCGCTGTTCGCGACCTCGATCGGGCTCGAGCGGGAGGGTCAGCTCGTCGCTGGCGTCGTATACAACCCGGCGACCAACGAGCTGTTCACCGCCGAGCGCGGCAAAGGTTGCTTCCTCAACGATCGCCGGCTGCGGGTCGCCGGGCGCTTGACGCTCACCGACGCGGTGGTGACGACCGGTATTCCTCATCGCGGCCGCGGCCAGCATGACAGGTTCATGAAGGAGGCCGCCGCCGTCATGCGCGAGGTGGCCGGCGTCCGGCGTACCGGCTCAGCCGCGCTCGACCTTGCCTGGACTGCCGCCGGCCGCTTCGACGGCTTCTGGGAGCACGACATCGGCCCCTGGGACATGGCCGCTGGGATCGTGCTGGTGCGTGAGGCTGGTGGCCTCGTCACCGATCCGGACGGCGGCCAGGCGATGTTCGAGACCGGCAGCCTCGTGGCCGGCAACGGCGCAATCCAGAAGGCTCTGTTGGCGACGCTGGCCGGCGCGAGGACCTAAAAGGCCGGCAGGGTTCAAAAATTCGCTAAAACCCCAAAGGCACGAAGTTGCCCGTTTTCCCTGCGACACGGATTGGTTATGGTCGCGCGGCTGAGCGGAGACATTTATGGCAAGACGGCGGCACATCGAGACGTCTGCGCGTCCGATCCACAGGACACTGACGACCCCCGGCGTCTACTTGACGCGCATGTTCCTGTTTCTGGCTCTGGTGTCCTTCGTCGCCGCCATCCTGTCACCGCAGCTCATGACGACGTTCAAGGCCAACCCGGCGCTCAACGGATTGATCGTGGCGGTGTTGCTGTTCGGGGTGCTGTTTGCCTTTCGTCAGGTGGTCCGGCTCTACCCCGAGATCCGCTGGGTCAACGCCTTCCGCATCGCTGATCCGGGCCTCGCCATCGAGCACAAGCCGGTGTTGCTGGCGCCGATGGCAACCATGCTGCGCGACCGCACCGGCGCGTTGATGCTGTCGACCACCTCGATGCGCTCGATCATGGATTCGATCGCCTCGCGGCTCGACGAGGCCCGCGACATCGGCCGCTACCTGGTGGCGTTGCTCGTGTTCCTCGGCCTGCTCGGCACCTTCTGGGGCCTGCTCGACACGATGCAGTCCGTCGGCCAGACCATCGCCGCCCTCGACACCAAGCAGAACGAGAGCGCGCTCGTCTTCGAGGAATTGAAGTCGGGCCTTGCCGCGCCGCTGCGGGGCATGGGTACTGCGTTCTCGTCCTCGCTGCTGGGCCTCTCCGGCTCGCTCGTCATCGGTTTCCTCGAGCTGCAGGCAAGCCAGGCCCACAATCGTTTCTACAACGAGCTTGAGGACTGGCTGTCCGGCATCACCGAGCTCACGCCGGCCGGCGCCGGCAGCTCCGACCAGTTGGGCCACCAGCTCTACAATGCGATGTTCGAGGTGCAGCGCTCGATGTCCGAGCTGCATGACCGGCTGGGCTCGGCCGGTGTCGGCCAGGCATCCGGCAGCGACTCCGTCCGCGACCTTGCGCAAGGCGTCAATCAGCTCGTGAGCCAGATGCGCCAGGAGCAGAACATCGTGCGCCAATGGGTGGACGAGCAGGCCGCCCAGAGCCAGGAAGTGGCGAGCGTGCTGAAGGAGATCGCGACCAAGATCCAGCGCCGGAGCGCCTGATCCATGGCGCGGACGGCACGCAGGAGCAATCAGTACGGCGAGTTCTGGCCGGGCTACGTCGACATGCTGTCGACGCTGCTGCTGGTATTCGTGTTCCTGCTGTCGATCTTCATGCTCGCGCAGTA
>JBIOVC010000159.1:0-6023 GCA_044867545.1 Hyphomicrobiaceae bacterium
AAGCCGGGCCTGGAGAGCACCGCCTATTTCACGCCGGAGCGCTCGACCTACGCGAACGGCACGCACGTGGTCGAGGTCGAGGTCGACATCGAGACGGGCGAGGTGAAGATCCTGCGCTATGTCGTCGTGCACGACTGCGGACGCGTGATCAACCCGCTGATCGTCAACGGCCAGATCGTTGGCGGCATCGCGCACGGCATCGGCAACGCGCTGCTGGAACGGATGGTCTACGACGCAGACGCTCAGCCGCTCAGCACCAACTTCGGCGAGTACATGCTCCCCTTGGCGACCGATGTGCCGCACCTCGAGATCTCGCACATGGAAACGCCGAGTCCCTTGAACCCGATCGGCGTCAAGGGTGTCGGTGAAGGCGGCACGATCCTGGCGATGGCGGCCGTCATCGGAGCGGTGGACAATGCGCTCGCTCCGTTCGGAGTCCGCATCAGGGAGGCCCCGATTTCCCCGCAGCGCATCGTCGAGCTTCTGAACGAGGCCCGAGCCGGGCGAGCAGCGGGGCCTTCGCGAACCACTTCGTCGACTCCGGCACACGCCTAGCCCAGGAAACAAGGACGCCAGCCCGGTCCCGGGCTGGCGTGAGTGAGGGAGGACGTCGTCTCGGCAGCGAGAGATGACTACCGGTTCGGGTCCGAGATCACCAACTTCGCCTGCTCGGCGATCTCCGGCGGCGCCGACAGCACCTCGTCGACCACTGCCTGCACCTCCTCGCCGGTCATGGGAGCGAGCTCGGCGCCCATCTTCTCGGCATCGGCCAGCAGATCCGAATCCTTCATCGTGGCGTCGAAGGCGCGCCGGATGAGCTCGACGGTCTTGGGCGGAACGTCAGGACCGATAAGGATCGGACGGTTGATGCTGGAGAAGGCGATCGAGATGAAACGCGCAACAGCATACTTCTTGGGATCGGACTTGCCGACGAGATCGAGGAGCAGCGGAACCTTGTCGGGAATGGCCGGGTCCTTCGCCACACCGACCTGGACAAGCAAATTGAGCTTCGGGCGGACATCTTCCGGCAGCGCTGCCATATAGCTCGGGAACGATGTCACGTTCCGGCCGTCGAGCTCGCCGCGCTGCATGGCGAGGTCGAAATCGCCGGCGCTCTTGTAGGTCGGGATCACCTTGAACTTGGTGCCGAGTAGTGCGTTCATGGCCCACGGGATCTGGGCATTCACCGAGCCGACGCCGGTGGCGCCCACGTGAGCAACGGTCTGCTTCGCGTCATCGATCGTCTTCACCTTGGAGCTCGGCCAGGTGACATAGACGCCATTCTGCTTGGTGACGTTGCCGATCCAGTTGAACTTGCGGAGCGACGTCTTCAATCCGGGCTCGCCTCGGACCTCATGCATCACCACGCCCGGCGTGATCAGCAGGATGGCGGTGCCGTCCTGCGGGCCGCTCGCAATGTAGTTCAGCACGCGCAAGCCGCCCGCGCCCGGCATGTTTTGGACGATCACGGTCGGCTTGCCGGGAAGGTGCTTCCCGAGGTGCTTCGCCACCAGCCGGGTGTAGGCGTCGAACCCACCACCCGGATCCGAGTGGGTGTACATCGTGACGGTCTTGCCGGCGTAGTCCTGTGCTGTCGCCGCAGCGGCGGACAATGCGCAGACGGCGGCGGCCAGAAGAAACCCGATAGACTTCGACTTCAGCGTCATCGCAACCTTCCTCCCCTTCGTTCTCTCTATTGGCCCTCGAACGCGACTCCAAGCGTGGGCCGTGGAACCGAAGGATCTTTGCTGCATTGGAGTCGGGACGATCAAAGATCGCTTCTCCGGTTCGCCGTGTCATCGAGAATTCGCGCTGAAATTCCGGCGCACGGAACCCGCAAATGCTTTGGGAAACGGTGCCTTGCCGGGTCGCTCGTTCATGGACGGTTTCGAGCGCGGCTGGGTCGCGTCAGCTGGCGGAGAGCGCTTCGAGATTGGCGGCGTCCGCCTTGCGTTTCCCCCGCTCGATTTGGCCGACCAGCTCCGCCACACGCTCGTGCGTGGGTGCGGTGAGCCCGACCTCGCGCCCCTTTCGCGCGATGGTGCCGTTCATGTACTCGATCTCGGTGCGGCGCCGCCGGGCGATGTCCTGTCCAAGCGATGGCCGGTGTCCGCTCTTCCCGCCGACGCCAGCGCCGACGCCCGCCTCCTCCCGCAGGATGTGGTCGACCGCCTCTGCCGCCTCGGCATCATCGAGCGCGCGGCTGAGCAGGTCCGGCTCGATCCGCCCGACCCGCTCGAGGCTGAAACCCAGCGCCTGCCCGATCCGGACGCCCTCTGCGCCGAGCCGGATCTCGATCCGGCGGGCGCGCTCGATCGCGTGGACCTGGCGCGCGGTCAGGCCCGTCAGGGCGCAAAGGCTCCCGGTCATCGAGTTGCGGCAGAGCTTCGACCAGCGCTCGCCCCACAGGTTCGTGGTGACCTTCGACTTGTCGATGCCGCTGAGCATGTCGGCGAGCATCCGTGCGCGGTTGGTGATGCGGCCGTGAACCTCGCCAACGCGAAAGACGGCGCCGTCCGAGCCGCCCTTCTGCGACTTGCGCCGTACCTGGCCGGGACCGCTGAGCTCGACGCTGAGCCGGGCTGGAATGCACCCCAACGTGCGCCCCCAGCCGACCAGGCCCGCGATGCACTCCTCGTTGATGCAGTTCTGCAGCGAGACGACGAAGCCGGCCGGCGCAAGATAGGGGCGGATCATCGTCGTCGCCCACTCCGTGTCGTAGGACTTGACCGAGACGAACGCGACATCGATCGGCGCCTGCAGGTGGAGGGCGGACACCTCGTGGATGTGTATCGCCGCCGGCCTGACGACGGCCGTGTCGGCCTCCGAGCCGTCTGCAATCTGGAGCCCGTCGCTGCGCATGCGCTCGACGTGGTCGTGCCAGGGATCGATGAGCGTCACATCGTGACCGAGGCGGGCGAGATGGCCGCCGACGTAGCTGCCGACCGCACCAGCGCCGACGACGACGATCCGACCGCTCATGCCTTTACGGTCCCTCGACGGGATGCAGGAACCTCCCGTCCTCGATCCGTTTCTCGCCGTCCACGTACAGCGTGGGCTCGAGCACCACGCCGTCCATGTGGATCTTCGACATCACCGTGCCGCCGACGTCGATATTGGTGCCGAGGCCGAAATGGATGGACCCCAGGATGTTCTTGTCCTCCCGCTGCACCCCGCGAACGAGCGCCTTGGAGTTGATCCCGATCGAAGCCTCGGCCGGACACATGTAGGCGTTCTCATCGCCATAGCTGGCGAGATAGGTGCGCAGCGTGAACGCATCGCTGTGGCCTTCGATTTTCGTAACGCGGCCCTTCTCGATGGTGAGCGCGATCGGCTCCTTCAGCCTGTTCAGCTGATGCATGGTGAGATCGATGACGAGCTTGCCGTTGGCCGAGCCCTCGACCGGCGGAATGTTGAGCTCGCCGTTCGGGAACAGGAAACGGTTGAACGGTACCGCGCGGCGTCCGACAGGGTTGATCTTGTAGGGCACGAACGTCTCGTCCGGCAGCTTCGGCACGTGGATGCGGCCCTCGACGCTGTAGGTGAGATCGGTGCCGAACCTCGACGTCACGCGGCAGAGCTTCGCATCCTTGCCGACGATTCGGATCGCGACATAGTGCTGGCGGATCGCCATCTGCCGCTGGTCTTCGGTCACCGCGCCCGATTGAAACATCTCGAGCGTCATGCCGCCGTCCATGCAGATGACCGGCACACCGGCCGCCATTGCCTCCATATTGGCCGGCGAATGCAGCATGCCGGTGGAAGCGAGCAGGACGTTGACGTCGACTGTCTTCATCGCCTGGCACACCGCTGCCGGCGGGTCGTAGTAGTCGGCGGGGCGCGGGTCGAACAGTGCCAGCGACGCATCGGCACCAAGCTCGGTGAGCGTCGCCATTACCGCCTGCCACACCCGCGGATCGTGCGCCGTATCGGTGACGACGAGCACCTTCATGCCTCGCTTGATGTTTACTACCAGCGGCCGCCGCAGATACTCGAGCGTTCCGGTCATCCACGAGGACATGGGGCCCCTCTCCACCGAGCAAGCGAATTTGCCTTTCCAGCAGGTGTTAGCGAGCGTTCGCCGCGGCGTCATCCCTTGCGTAGGAGGCAAATCCGCGGGACGGAATACGGCTCCGCTTTCGTTTGACACTGCTCGCCCGATACTCGGATAAAACCCCAACCCAGAAAGAAGTTGGCAAGAACTCCAGGTCCTGGATATCCGTCACTGTGTTCAGAGCTGCAGCTTTCATCTCGAATGGTCTTCCGAACGCGGTGAAACAGCAAGATTTGTCCGGCTCCATGAGCGAGCATGGTATAATGAGGGCGGTGGCGATCGCCGCCCCCGACGAGCTGCGCGCGGAGCTGCGCCCGACCCCGGCCCTTCGCCCCGGCGAGGTCCTGGTCGAGGTGGCGGCCGCCGGCGTCAACCGCCACGACATTGGTCAGCGCAGGCGAGGCGCCGCACCGAAAGGTGCGCGATCCGACCTCCCCGGTCTGGAGGTGGCCGGCGTGGTCGTGGACAGCCGTTCCGATTTGCTGACGGCCGGCGCGCGTGTCGCCGTCCTCGTCGACGGCGGCGGATATGCGGAATACTGCGCCGCCGACGCCGGCTTGTGCTTGCCCATGCCGGCGGCGATGGAAGCGACCGAAGGCGCCGCCTGGCCGGAGGCGCTTCTCACCGCCTGGTACTCCGCCATCGAGCTCGGGAAGCTCCCCTCCGGCGGCACCTTGCTGGTCCTCGGCGCGGCTGGCGGCGTCGGCATCGCCGCGGTCCAGCTCGCGCAGATCCGGGGGGCGAAGGTTGTCGCGGCGGCGGGCAACGCGGCCAAGCGCGAGGTTCTTGCCGGTCTCGGCGCCAGCGTGAGCGGCTACGGCGATGACGAGCTCGGCCAGACCGTAGCCGAGGCGACCGGCGGGCGCGGCGTAGACGTCGTTATCGATCTGACCGGCACGGACCGAGTCGCAAGCAATCTCCGCCTGGTTGCGAAGGGAGCGCGGATCGTTCACATGGCGAGCGGGGAACAGCCGGCGATAGGTCTGCCGTTGCGCGCGCTGATGGCCAAGAGCGCATCGATCACCGGCGGTCTGCTGCGTCCGCTTCCGCTTGCCCGCAAGCGCGAGATGACGGCCCGCGTCGCCGCCGAGCTTTGGCCGAACGTCGGGACGAGCCTGCGCGCAATCATCGACCGGGTGTATCCGCTCGAGCTGGCGGCCGAAGCGCACCGCCGTATCGAGTCGCGGGCGGTGATCGGCAAGGTCGTGCTCAGCGTCCGTCAATCATCGCCGAAGTGAGCGAAGGAAGAGCATTTGCGTCTGGAGAATACCTTCGAAGTCGCGCGCCCGCCGGCGGAGGCTTGGGACATCCTGATGGACGTCCCGCGCATCGTCGGCTGCGTGCCGGGCGCCGAGCTGATCGCCATCGAGCAGGATGGCAGCTACAAGGGCAGCGTCGCGGTGAAGCTCGGCCCCGTCGCGCTGAAGTTCCTGGGCAACGTGCGCATCGACGGCGACCCTGAGACGCGTACGGCCTCTGTGATCGCGCGTGGAGCGGACCAGAAAGGCCGCGGCAACGCGGGCGCCACCACCAGGATCAGCGTGGTGCCGGCGGCGGCGGGCTCCCTCGTCAGGCTCGAGACCGACCTTCAGCTCTCCGGCATGGTGGCGCAGTACGGACGCGCGACCGGCATGATCGGTGCGCTGTCCAACGAGATCATCGCCCAGTTCGCCGAGGCTCTCCGCGCGCAGCTCGCCTCGCCCACGGGAGAGACAGCGGCGGGAGAGCGCGAAGCGAAACCGAAGGCCGCGTCGGCACTCGGCTTCGCGATGTTCTGGCGGGCGTTCATCGCCTGGCTTACCGGAAGGAAACAGAGCGGCCGCGCATCGCGCGAGCCGTCATAGAGGAGGGAGAGACCGATGGCGGACTTCAAGTTTCTGATCGACAGCACCGGACCGGTCGGCAGCATCGACCTCAACCGGCCCGATGAGGACAACAAGCTGACGCGGCCCGCGCTCGTTGCGCTTGC
>JBIOVC010000160.1:0-6209 GCA_044867545.1 Hyphomicrobiaceae bacterium
CCCCAGTCAGAGGCACGCATCTCCGTGCTCGACCACGCGGTGCTCTACGGCGACGGCATCTTCGAGACCGCAATCGCGTGGCAGGGGCGGATCTTCAAGCTGGAGGAGCACCTTGAGCGCGGTTTCCGGTCGATGGCCGCCATCGCGCTTGAGCCGCCCTGCAGCCGCGAGACGATGCGGTCCCTGATCATCGAAGCGGTGCGGCGGAACGGGCTCGCCGACGCCTACGTCAAGTGGATCGTCACACGCGGCAGCAACGGCCGGCCGCTGATGGACCCTGCCGGCTGCGCGCCGAACCTGATCATCATCGTGCAGCCCTACCTGAGCCGTGCCTCGGCCGAGCGTGCGGCCGAAGGACTGCGGTTAAAGACGGTCGCGGTCCGCCGCCCACCCGGCCAAGTGCTCGACCCGCAGATCAAAAGCCTCAACTACCTGAACCTCGTGCTCGCCAAGCTGGAAGCGAAGGCCGCTGGGGCGGACGAAGCGCTCCTCCTCGACATGCATGGTCGGATCTGCGAGGCGACCGGCTGCAACGTCTTCGTGGCTCACGGCAATAAGCTGCGCACGCCACGGCACGACATCCTGTTTGGCATCACGCGCGAGAGCGTGATCGAGCTTGCCCGTGAACGGGGGCTGGCGGTCGAGGAAGCCGAGCTGGAGCTCTATGACGCCTACACAGCCGACGAGCTCTTCATCTGCGGTACCGCCGGCGGACTGCTGCCCGTCGTTGCGGTTGATGGGCGGAAGATATCGAGCGGCCGGCCGGGTCCCGTCTTCCATGCGCTCGACAAGGCTTATCGCGAGCTGTTGGCCTCGGACCGATACGGAACACCGGTTCCATTGCAATCGGGCGGTAGCGAGGTCGAGCCCCAGGATTTCCGCCTGACGACGTCCAGAAAGTTGGAGAAGCTTCCATGAAAAAGTTGTGGCTATGCGTTGCGCTTGCCTTGCTCACCCTGCCGCTCGCCGGACAGGCCCTCGCCCAGAAGCGCACCCTCGCGGTGGCGGCTGCCGTCGCTGACGCCGGCAAGCTCGACCCGCACCTGACCACGCAAGGCGCCGACATCGGCATCCTGAACTGGATGTTCAACGCGCTCGTGCGCATCAAGCCCGGCCAGATCAATCCAGAGTTCATCGAGCCGGACCTCGCGGAAAGCTGGACCTCGAACCCGACCAAGACCGAATGGACCTTCAAGATCCGCCGAGGCGTCACCTGTCACGGCAACTACGGAGAGTTCACGGCAGAGGACGCCGCCTACTCGCTGAAGCGGGCCGGCGACAAGGCGCGCTCGGCCTTCGCCGGCGAGATGGCGCCGATCGCATCGGCCGAGGCCGTCGACAGCCACACGCTCAAGGTCACGCTGAAGTCGCCGATCCCGAGCGCGCTCGGGCTGCTCGCCAACTATCACGGCGGGCTGATGGTCTGCAAAAAGGCGGCCGAGGAGCTGGGCGAGGGTTTTGCCAGGAAGCCGATCGGCACCGGGCCGTTCCAGTTCGTCGAGTATCAGCCCCAGCAGCTCGTCAAGCTCGTCGCCAACAAGAAGTACTTCCGCGGGGCGCCTGAGATCGACGAGATCAGCTACCGCTACATGCCCTCCGACGCTACCCGCGATCTCGCCCTGCAGAACGGCGAGCTCGACATGGTGTTCGGCCGCCAGACCGACCAGTGGGTCGAGCGCATGCGCAAGGTCAGGGGCGTGAAGGTCGCCTCGACCGAGCCGGCCGAGCTCAACATGATCCACCTCAACATCGAGGCGAAGCCACTCGACAACATCCGTGTGCGTCAGGCGATCGCTCATGCCATCGATCGCAAGGGCATGGTGCAGCTCCTCGGCAGCGAGGTTTCGCGCGAGGCGGCGAGCGTCGTTCCAGAGGGCAATCTCGGCATCACGAAGCTGGCGCTGCCCGCCTACGACATCGCCAAGTCCAAGAAGCTGCTGGCCGAGGCCGGATTCCCGGAGGGGTTGACGCTCAAGGTGATCGTCTCGACCCATCCGACGCTCGCCAAGATCACCGAGGGGCTCCAGGCCCAGCTGCAGAAGGCCGGCATCAAGCTCGACATGCAGCCGGTCGATCATCCGACCTGGCACCAGCAGATCCGCAAGGACCTGTCACCGATCGTCATGTACCAGGCCTTCCGCTTCCCCGTGGCCGATGCCTACCTGACGCCGTTCTTCCACTCCGACAGCACCATCGGCAGGCCCACCGCGGTCACCAACTTCTCCCACTGCGCCGTCGCCGACAAGGAGATCGAGGCCGCCCGCTCGGAGCCCGACCTCGCCAAGCAGAAGGCGCTCTGGAAGACGGCACAGGAGAAGATCTTGCAGACGGTGTGCGGCGTGCCGTTCTCGGAATCGCTGCAGGTGTGGGCATGGAGCGACAAGCTCGACTTCGGCTTCAACCTGGTCGGCTCGCTCAACCTGGTGCCGCACATCACCGAGAAGACGCGGTTCACCAAGTGAGCGGCCTCCCTCTGGTGCGTGGAACGAGCCACCCGATCTAGTGAGCAGAGCGCGGTGAAATGCCGGAAGCGTGCCAAGCCACGACCGGATTCCCCTCCCCTTGACGGGGAGGGGGCAGGGGTGGGGTGAAGCGACAGGAGAATGCAATGTTTGTTGTGCAGGTCTCGATGGCCCTTCAACCCCAGCGTCGCCATTGGCAGGTTACCCCCACCCCCGACCCCTCCCCGCAAGGGGGAGGGGAGCGCCCAAGCCGCGTTTGCGGTACGCTTCACCAAACGTGTGCACTGGTCCTTGCACCGGGCGCCGGACCTTGACCCGCAGGCCAGCATGCTCGGCTATCTCCTACGTCGCCTGGCGCTAGCACTCGTCACCGGCCTCGCGGTGCTGACGCTGGTGTTCTTTGTCATCCGCGTGCTGCCCGGCAGTCCGGCGCACGTCATCCTCGGCGACTTTGCGAGTCAGGCGGCAATCGAGGCGCTCGAGCGGCGGCTCGGCCTCGATCAGCCGATCTGGGTGCAATACCTCGATTTCATCGGCAAGGCGCTGACCGGCGACTGGGGCTCCTCGATGGTGACCGAGCGCCCGGTGATCGGCGAGATCCTTTCCGTGCTGCCGTGGACCATCGAGCTGACCGTCGTGGCGCTGCTGATCGGCATCGCCATCGGCATACCGCTCGGGGTGTGGGCGGCGCTCCACCGCAACGGCGGTATCGACTACGGCGTGCGGGTGCTGTCGCTGCTCGGGCTGTCGTTTCCGGCGTTCGTCTCGGGCGTCCTGCTGTTGCTCCTCTTTGCCATCCAGCTCTCCTGGTTTCCGGTGATCAGCGCCAAGACCGGCAGCCTGTCGGCGTGGGCGCAGTCGCTGGCCCTTCCCGCCATCAACCTCGGCCTCATCAACGCCGCCTACATCACGCGCGTCACCCGCTCGGCCATGCTGGAGGTGCTGGGCGAGGACTACGTGCGCACCGCCCGCGCCAAGGGCGTGCCGTGGGGCGCGGTCGTCTGGCGGCACGCGCTCGGCAACGCCATGATCCCTATCGTGACCGTGGTCGGGCTCTTCCTCGGCATTCTGATCGGCAACTCGGTGCTGACCGAGCTCGTGTTCAACCGGCCGGGCCTCGGCAAGCTGATCGTCGGCGCGCTGATGCAGCGTGACTACACCATGCTGCAGGGCCTGATGGTCATCTACACCCTGCTCGTCGTGGCGGTGAACGTGCTGACCGACGTCGTCTACGGGCTCGTCGATCCGAGGGTGCAGCTCCAATGACGAGCCTCGGCGCACCGTCCTCCCCGATTGAGGCGGGTACCCTCGCCTCCCTCCGGCGCGCCTTCAATGCCAATTGGATCTCCTGGATCGGGCTCGGCCTGTTCCTGGCCGTCGTCGCCATGGCGGTTGCCGCGCCCTGGCTGTCGAGCCACGATCCGCTCGCCCAGGACGTGACCGAGAAGCTCGCCGCGCCGTCCGCCGCCCACCTCTTCGGCACCGACGAATTCGGCCGCGACACCTGGGCAAGGCTCGTGCATGGCGCCCGCCTGTCGCTCGTCATCGGCATCGCCTCGACCCTGCTCGCAATGCTGCTGGGCTCGGTGATTGGCATCCTCGCCGGATGGTACGGCGGTCGGCTCGATGCCTTCATGATGCAGGTGATGGATGTGCTGCTCGCCTTCCCATCGCTGATCCTCGGCATGATCGTGGTGGCGGTGCTCGGGCCTTCGCTCATCAACATCATCCTCGCCATCGCGCTGACCTCGATCGCGCCCTTCGCCCGCATCGCGCGAGCCCCGACCATTGCCATCAGGGGCCGCGGTTTCATCGAGGCCTGCCGCTCGTTCGGGTTCTCGACACCGCGCATCCTGCTCATGCACGTGCTCCCCAACGTGCTCGCCGAGATCCTGGTGATGGGCTCGCTGTGGCTCGCCAACGCCATCCGCACGGAGGCCTCGCTCGCCTTCATCGGCCTCGGATTGCGGCCGCCCACGCCGACCTGGGGCGGCATGATCCGGCAGGGCTTCGAGAACATCCTCGACAGCGCCTGGCTCGCGGTGGTGCCGAGCTGCGCGGTGCTGCTTGTCATCTTCGCGCTCAATCTGCTGGGTGATGGCTTGCGCGATGCCGTCGACCCGAAGCTCAGGGACGGCGCATGAACGAGCCGCAACGCCCCCTGCTCGCGGTCGGCGATCTCACCGTGTCCTTTCGCGTCGACGGCGCCTGGCGCCCGGCCGTCAACCGCCTTTCCTTCGATCTCGGCGCCAACGAGACGCTGGCGATCGTCGGCGAGTCGGGCTCCGGCAAGAGCGTGACGGCGCTCTCGCTGATGCGGCTCGTGCCGACCGCCAACGGCCGCGTCGAAGGCAGGGCCCTGCTCGGCGGGCTCGATCTGCTGGCGCTCCCCGAGGCCGACATGCGCCAGCTTCGCGGCAACGAGATCGCGATGATCTTCCAGGAGCCGATGACGAGCCTCAACCCGGTGCTGACCGTCGGGTTCCAGATCGCCGAGGTGCTCATCTACCACCGCGGCCTCCAGCGACAGGCCGCACGCGCCGAAGCACTGCGGCTGCTCGACCTCGTGCGCATCCCGGATGCCCGCCGGCGGCTCGACGACTATCCGCATCAGTTCTCGGGCGGCATGCGCCAGCGGGTGATGATCGCCATGGCGCTCGCCTGCCGGCCGAAGCTGCTGATCGCGGACGAGCCGACCACCGCGCTCGACGTCACCGTGCAGGCCGAGATCATCGACCTGATGCGGGATCTGCAACGCGAGCGGGGCATGGCGATCCTGTTCATCACCCACGACATGGGCGTGGTGGCCGAGGTCGCCGACCGGGTGCTGGTCATGTGGCAGGGCAACAAGGTGGAGGAGGGAGCTGCCCTGCCGCTGTTCGGCGGGCCGCGGGCCGCCTACACGCGCGCCCTCGTCGGCGCGGTGCCCCGCCTCGGCTCGATGCGGGGCGAGCCGGCGCCGCGCAAGCTTGCCATCATCGATCCCGTTGACGGGAGCACGACCGAGGCAGGGGCGCCCTGCCCGAAACCGCCGGCTGCCGCCAAGCTGCTCGAGGTCAAGGACCTCGCCACCCGGTTTCCCGTTCCGAGCGGCGTGCTCGGCCGCGTCAGGGCGCGGGTGCACGCGGTCGAGAACGTCTCCTTCGACCTGGCGGGTGGGGAGACGCTTGCGCTCGTCGGCGAGTCGGGCTGCGGCAAGTCGACGACCGGCAGATCGATCCTGCGGCTCATCGAGCCGTCGGCGGGCACTGTCCGCTTTCAGGGACACGAGATCACGCGCCTCGATCCGGCATCGCTCAAGGCGCTGCGGCCAAAGCTGCAGATGATCTTCCAGGACCCCTACGCGAGCCTCGATCCCCGCCAGACGGTCGGCCGCGCCATCGCCGAGCCGATGCTCGTGCACTCCATCGCGGCGCGTGGCGAGGTCATGGAGCGCGTGCACGCGGTACTGGCCAAGGTCGGCTTGGAGCCCCGCATGGCAAGCCGCTATCCGCACGAGTTCTCCGGCGGGCAGCGGCAGCGGATCGCCATCGCCCGGGTGCTGGCGCTCGGGCCCCAGCTTATCGTCGCGGACGAGCCCGTCTCCGCCCTCGACGTCTCGGTCAAGGCACAGATCCTGAACCTGATGATGGACTTGCAGGCCGAATTCGGCCTCGCCTATCTCTTCATCTCCCACGACATGGCCGTGGTCGAGCGGATCAGCCACCGCATCGCCGTCATGTACATGGGCGAGATCGTCGAGATCGG
>JBIOVC010000161.1:0-2340 GCA_044867545.1 Hyphomicrobiaceae bacterium
GCCGACGTCGCTGCCGGATTTCGTCTTCACCGACAGCAGCTTGCCGTCGAAGGCGGTGATCAGTCCGCGGACAGCAACGTTCTGGGCGAGCGCGGCGGAGACGCCAAGCGTGGTCGCGAGAGCAGCGATGAAAGCCAGACGGAGCAGGGCCATGGGCGATCCCTCGGGCATGCGACACGGTCTCTGTCGTACCGCTGCACACTACACCCTTGCCGCCGATCACTCGGATTCACGTCCTCGTCATAACCGCATTTTGGCCCTTCCCCTGGAACGGCGGAGATCGCTATCTCTCGCGCCTGACCCGCACTGCAGGAGCCGCCAATGCTGATCGGCCGTCCGCGCGACATCGCCGCATCCCAGATCACGCCCCGTTCGCTCTACCTCCGGCGCCGGGAGTTCATCGCTGGGGGAGCAGCGGCGGGACTCGCCATGCTGCTGCCGGAGGCAGTGGGCGCCGCGCCGCTGCCGGGTGCCAAGAGCCCGCTCTCGACCAGCGAGACGCCGACGCCGCTGAAGTCGGTCACCACCTACAACAACTTCTACGAGTTCGGCACCGACAAGGAGGACCCGGCCGCCAACGCGCACACGCTCAAGACCTCGCCGTGGAAGATCAAGGTCGACGGGCTCGCCGGCAAGGGCGGCGACTATGACATCCAAGATCTGATCAAGGGCATCGACCTCGAGGAGCGCACCTATCGCATGCGCTGCGTGGAAGGCTGGTCGATGGTGATCCCGTGGGTCGGCTTCCCGCTGTCGAAGGTGCTCGAACGGATCGAGCCGCAGGGCAGCGCCAAGTACGTCGCCTTCGAGACGCTGGTGCGTCCGTCGGAGATGCCGGGACAGACGGGATGGCTGCAGGCGCTCAGCTGGCCCTACATCGAGGGCCTTCGCATGGACGAGGCGATGCATCCGCTGACGATCCTGGCGGTCGGTCTCTACGGCGAGACTCTCCTCAACCAGAACGGCGCGCCGATCCGGCTGGTCGTGCCGTGGAAGTACGGCTTCAAGAGCATCAAGTCGATCGTGCGCATCAGCCTCACCGAGAAGCAGCCGCCGACCTCCTGGAGCCGGCAGAACGCGCGCGAGTACGGCTTCTATTCCAACGTCAATCCCGAGGTCGATCATCCGCGCTGGAGCCAGGCGAGCGAGCGGCGGATCGGCGAGGGCGGTCTCTTCCCGTCGCGGCGGCCGACGCTGATGTTCAACGGCTATGCCGAGCAGGTGGCGGGCCTCTATGGCGGCATGGACCTCAAAGTGAATTATTGACGATGGCCGCCCCGCAAAGCGCCGTCGCGGCGACGCGCGCCCGGACACCGGCGTGGCGCAGTGCCATCCGGCCCGCGATCTACCTCATCGGGCTGATGCCGGCGGTCTCGACCTTCTATCTGGGGCTCACCGACCAGCTCGGCGCCGACCCGATGCGGACGCTCGAGCAGACGCTCGGGCTGTGGGCGCTGCGCTTTCTCATCGCAGGCCTCGCGATCACGCCGCTCCGGCGGCTCGGCGGGCCCAACCTCGTCCCCTACCGGCGCGCGGTCGGGCTGCTCGCGTTCTACTACGCGCTGATGCATCTGACGGTGTACATCGCGCTCGATCTGGGCTTCGACATGCCGGCGATCGTCGCCGACATCATCAAGCGGCCGTACATCACGATCGGTATGCTGGCGTTCGTGCTGCTGGTGCCGCTCGCGATCACCTCCAACGATACGATGGTCCGGCGGCTCGGCGCGGCAGCGTGGCGGAAGCTGCACCGGCTCGTCTACGTCGCCGCTGCGGCAGCCGCGATCCACTTCGTGCTGGTGGTGAAGTCGTGGCCGCCGGAGCCGCTCATCTATGCGGCGATCGTCGCCCTCCTGCTGCTGTTCCGGCTCGCCGTGCACCTGCGCGGGAGCAGCAGGAAGGCGCCGCGTGTGGTGCGGGTCTAGCTCGCGACCTCTGTCGCGATCCACCACGTCGTGCCGCCGGCATCCTTGACGCCGCCGCGCTTGTCGGCGTCGCCCTTGCGGACGGGCTTCTGCACCGAGGCTGCGCCATGGGCAATCGCCCGGCGGTAGGTGGCATCGACGTCCGGCACGTACACGTGGACGTGGGCGGGCGTCGACGGCCAGCCGGGGCTCGCACCGCCAAGCATGATTACCGTGTCGTCGATCCGGACCTCGGCGTGCATGATCCTGCCATCCGGATAGTCGTGTCTGCGCAAACGCTGGCCGTCGAAGACCGCCTCGAGGAAGGCAATGGTCGCTTCGGGATCGGCGCTGACAAGATAGGGCGATGCCGAATTGTAGCCGGCGGGCTTCCACGATGGCATGACATCGTCTCCCTGATTGGGGTCCGGTCTCA
>JBIOVC010000162.1:0-3558 GCA_044867545.1 Hyphomicrobiaceae bacterium
GATGAGTTGCTCTTCCGAGATCATGGTTTTTTCGCTTGCCGCAAATCCTTGACCCGCACCGCCTTGCCCTGCGAGCGCGCGACTTCGCCCGGCGCCTTGAGCACGACGTCGCAGGTCACGCCGACCATGGCCTTGACGTGGTTGCGCACGTCGGCCGCCAGTTTCGCGACGAACGGCTCGTCGGGCGGGGCAGGGGTCGCGAGCTCGACCTCGAGCGTCATGGTGTCCATCGGGCCCTCGCGGGTGAGCACGATCTGATAGTGCGGCGCGAGCCCGGGAAAGCCCACCAGGAGGGCCTCGACCTGGGACGGATAGACGTTGACCCCGCGGATGATCAGGAGGTCGTCGCTGCGCCCGGTCATTCGCATCATCCGGCGATGGGTGCGCCCGCACGCGCACGGCTCGTCGACGAGCCGGGTGATGTCGCGCGTGCGGTAGCGCAGCATCGGCAGCGCTTCCTTGGTAAGCGTGGTGAGCACCAGCTCGCCGGTCTCGCCCGCGGGCAGCACCTGCAATGTGTCGGGGTCGATCACCTCGCAGAGGAAATGATCCTCCCAGACATGCAGGCCGCTCTGCGCCTCGTGGCATTCGCTGCCGACGCCCGGGCCGATGATCTCCGACAGGCCATAGACGTCTTGCGCCTTGATGCCGAATTTCGCCTCGAGGTCGGCGCGCATCGCCTCGCTCCAGGGCTCGGCGCCGAAGCAGCCGTAGCGCAGCGAGAGCTTGCGCAGATCGACGCCCATGCCGGCCGCGACCTCGGCGATGTTGAGGGCGTAGGACGGCGTCGCGCCCAGGATGCGCGCGCCGAAATCCTGCATCAGGGTCACCTGGCGCTCGGTGGCGCCGCCCGAGACCGGAACGGTAGTGAGGCCGAGCCGCTCGGCGCCGTAGTGGAAGCCGAGCCCGCCGGTGAACAGCCCGTAGCCGTAGGCATTGTGGAAGACGTCCCCGGGCCGCGCGCCCATGCAGGCGAGCGAGCGCGCCATCAGGTCCGACCAGAGGTCGAGATCGGCCTTGGTGTAGCCGACGACGGTCGGCTTGCCGGTCGTGCCGGAGGAGGCGTGCAGCCGCAGCAGCTCTTCGCGCGGCACCGCGAAGAGCCCGAACGGAAAATTGTCGCGCAGGTCGGTCTTGACCGAGAACGGCAGCCGCGCGACGTCGGCGAGCGTCTTGACCTGCTCGGGCTTGACCCCGGCGGCATCGAGCTTCGCACGGACATGCGGGACCTTGGCATAGGCGCGCGCGACCGTCTGCTGCAGGCGGTGCAGCTGGAGGCTGGCGAGCTCGGCGCGCGGCATGGTCTCGGCCGCGCGATCGAACATGAACACGTCGTCCCTGCGTGCGGCGCCAGGCATCGGCGTTCAGCCCGATTGCGCCGCGAAGCGCGCGGCCTTGTCCTTGAGGCGCTCGAAAGTCTTGGCCTTGTCGACCACGAAGCGCGTGTGCGTGCCGGCGCCGACCTCGTCGAGCTCGTCCTTGACCGAGGCCTCGAACGATACCTTGCGGCGGTCCACGGCGGTGACCCGCACGGTGATCTCAACCGTCATGCCCTGGAGAGTGGGGGCGAGGTGCTTGACCGCGACCTCCATGCCGACCGAATCCTCGCCGGCATCGGCGTGCTCGATGATGAGCTCGCGGCAGGTGTGCTCGATGTCGAGGATCATGGACGGCGTGCCATAGGTGCGGGCATCCTCGCCCATGAAGCCGATGGTTCGCGCCCGGTCGACGGGGATGCGCTTGACCCGGGATACCCCCGGACAAAGGCTCTGTTTCATGGCGGTGTCTCCTTAGCGCATGTTCCGGCGATAAGCGCGTTCACAGCATCAGCCCGCGAAGACGGGCGTCTCCGCCCTTATGTCTTTCGACGCGCTATGGTGGGTACCGGCTCGCCGATAAGAACATGCGCCACTCAAGAACTTTAGAGCATGTCCCGATTCCAAGGAACGGGACATGCTCTAAGGGGCCGTATAGCGAGAAAACCGACCCAAATGCGAGACAAAAGTGTGGGTTATGGCCGCCGGGGCCGGGGGCGAGCCGGAAGTCGCATTGAGCCGAGGGGGATGAGACATTACACTCAGACCTTACATCCCTCATTCCTGACGAGTTCCTGGTCCGTCCATGATCAACCCGTCCGCACTCGCTCCCTACGCGCACTACACCTTGTCCGAAGCGGTCATCCCCGAGCTCCCGGGCTGCTATCGCGGCAAGGTGCGCGAGAACTACGACCTCGCCGACGGCACCCGCATCCTCATCGCCACCGACCGTATCAGCGCGTTCGACCGCAATCTCGCGGTGATCCCGCTGAAGGGGCAGGTGCTCACCCAGACCGCGCGCTTCTGGTTCGAGGCCACGCAAAAGCTGTGTCCCAATCACGTCATCGAATATCCCGATCCCAACGTGCTGGTGTGCAAGCGCCTGGCGATGATGCCGGTGGAGATCGTGGTGAGAGATTACCTCGCCGGCACGACCTCCACGTCGATCCTGCAGATGTACAAGAAGGGCAGCCGCGAGATGTACGGCCACCGTTTCCCGGATGGCCTGCGCGACAACCAGAAGCTCCCGCAAACCATCATCACCCCGACCACCAAGGCGGAGCAGGGCGAGCACGATGCACCGCTCAGCGCCGGCGACGTCCTCGCGCGCAAGCTCCTGACTGAGCAGCAGTGGCGCGAGGTGTCGGACAAGGCACTTGCCTTGTTTGCCTTCGGACGCGAGACCGCGGCACGGCAGGGCCTGATCATGGTCGATACCAAATACGAGTTCGGCTTCGACGAGAAAGGCGCGATCGTGCTGGCCGACGAGGTGCACACCCCCGACAGCAGCCGCTACTGGCTGTCGTCGACCTACGCTGAGCGTTTTGCCGCCGGCGCGCCGCCGGACACGCTGGACAAGGATTTCATCCGTCGCTGGGTGGCGGAGCGCTGCGATCCCTACAAGGATCCCATTCCCGAAATCCCGCCGGAGGTGATCCTGCAAGCGTCCGCAACCTATATCGACGTCTATGAAAAGCTCACGGGTCGGGAGTTCGTCCTGCCCGACCGCTCCATGGCGCCGATCGCGCGTGTCCGTGCGAACTTGACAAGATATTTCGGCAAGGCCGCATAAGGGCTCGTCTGAAGACGCGTAAACGCGCTTGTGGCGTGACGTCGGGAGAACCGCAATGACCGCGCGCGATGCGGACGCTGCTGCAGTGGAGAGCCTCGCGGCGGCCGGCTTGGCTGCCAAGGACGTGAGGGACTGGCTGCAGGCGGAGCCCGGCGAGATCACCGACTATTCCAACGATCGCAAGAAATTCTCCAACTATTGGCAGAAATCCACGCGTCTCTTGGGACGCCTGCCTCAGAAGGCTCATCGCAGCGTGACGGAGCAGGCCGCAGCCGGCGTTGTCCAGGATCGCGCGCGCGAGGCCCGCGTGCGCTTTCTGCGCGGGCATGCGGATGCGGTCTACGATGCCTTGACGGTGCGGCGCTCGCGCTTCGTGCGGGTCGAGGAGCTGGCGATCAGGGCAGCAGGTGTGGTGCCGGGGCTGGTTCCGACCGCGCAGGAGATCGCCGC
>JBIOVC010000163.1:0-7804 GCA_044867545.1 Hyphomicrobiaceae bacterium
GATCCATGGCGCGGACGGCACGCAGGAGCAATCAGTACGGCGAGTTCTGGCCGGGCTACGTCGACATGCTGTCGACGCTGCTGCTGGTATTCGTGTTCCTGCTGTCGATCTTCATGCTCGCGCAGTATTTCGCCAGTCAGGAGGTGATCGGCAAGGACGACGCGCTCCGCCGCCTCAACCGCCAGATCGCCGAGCTGACGAGCCTCCTCTCGCTGGAGAAGGGTAAGTCGAAGTCGGCGCTCGAGGAGCTGGCGGTGATGCAGGCGACGCTTACTTCGCTGCGCCAGGAGAACACCCGCATTTCCGGCTTTGCGCTGACCGGTGATGAGAAGATCAAGGCGGCGGACTCGCGCATCGCCGGCCTGACGAGCCAGCTCGACGAGCAGAAGAAGCTGTCGAGCGAGGCGCAGGCCAAGGTCGATCTCCTGAACCAGCAGCTCCTCGCGCTGCGCCGCCAGATTGCCGCCCTGAACGAGGCGCTCGAGGCTTCCGAGCGCAAGGATCGCGAGTCGCAGGACCGCATCCGTGACCTGGGCAGCCGCCTCAACGCTGCCCTTGCCCGCCAGGTCCAGGAGCTGCAGCGCTTCCGCTCCGACTTCTTCGGCCGGCTGCGCGAGCTGTTGAAGGACCGCCCCGACATCCGCGTCGTCGGCGACCGCTTCGTGTTCCAGTCCGAGGTCCTGTTCCCGTCGGGCCAGGCGCAGATGACGCTCGAAGGATTGGCCGCCATCGACCAGCTCGCCACCGCCATCCTCGAGCTCGAGCGCAAGATTCCGGGCGAGATCAACTGGGCGCTGCAGGTCGACGGCCACACCGACATACGCCCGATCGCAAGCTCGCAGTTCCCCTCCAACTGGGAGCTGTCGACCGCCCGGGCGATCTCGGTCGTGCGCTATCTGATCTCGCGCGGCATTCCGCCGAACCGCCTCGTTGCCGCCGGCTACGGCGAGTTCCAGCCGCTCGAGCAGGGCGCCTCGGAGGACATCCTCCGCAAGAACCGCCGCATCGAGCTGAAGCTCACAAATCGCTAGTGTGATGATCGAGAAGTTCGCCACCATTTGCGGCCCGGTCGGGAGCGAACTTCTCGATCTGAATCACACTAGCAACTCTATGATTCGAGTGTCCCTTGTGATTCCGAAGTTCGCTGACGCGGTTTCGGGCAAGGTAGGGCGAACTTACGGATAGGGACACTAGCGGCGGTGCTGTTGCGCTCAGCGCGCCGTCGCTCCATCGACCCGCAGGCCGATGAAGCGGTCGAGCGTAGCAGCGTCGGCCGCCAGCCTGGCCGAGGGAGCCCGGTGCACGATGGCTCCGCGCTCCATGACGATGGCCTCGCTCGTGAGCGACAAGGCCAGCTCGGCGTGCTGCTCGATGAGGATGACGGCGGTGCCCTCCTCGCCCAGCATGCGCCCGATGGCGGCAACGAGCTCCTCGACGATGATGGGAGCGAGGCCTTCCAGCGGCTCGTCCAGCAGCAGCAGCGCCGGGTTTGTCATCAACGCACGCGCGATCGCCAGCATCTGCTGCTCGCCGCCCGACAGCTGGTTCCCCATGTTGCGCCGTCGTTGGGCCAGCCGTGGAAACAGTTCGTAGACAGAGGGCAGGTCCCAACGTCCGGGGCGTGACGCGACGGTCAGGTTCTCCTCCAGCGTGAGCGACGGGAAGATTTCGCGCTCCTGAGCCACCCAGCCGAGGCCCAGTTTGGCGCGTCTGTTGGGCGCCGCCGTCGTGATGTCCGCCCCGCGCCATGCCACTCGGCCGCGCATCACCTGCGTGAAACCCATGATGGTGAGGAAAAGGGTCGACTTGCCGACGCCGTTGCGTCCGAGCACCGCGAGGCTGCCGTGCTCCGGGATCTCGAGCGAGATGTCCTCGAGCACCACGGCCTCGCCATAACCGGCACGCACGTGCCCGAGCCTGAGCAGAGCCTCAGCCATGGCGCGCCCGGCCGAGATAGACCTCGCGCACGCGGGCATCCGCTGCGATCTCCTGCGCCGTCCCCTCGACGAGTATGCCCCCTGCGACCATGACGATGATGCGGCTCGCGAACTTGAACACCAGATTCATGTCGTGCTCGATGAACAGCACCGTGATGTCCTGGGACAACCCCGCAATCGCAGAGAACAGCTCGGCGCTCTCGTCGCGGGGAACGCCGGCGGCCGGCTCGTCGAGCAGCAGCACTCGGGGCCGCGTCGCCAGCGCCAGCGCGATCTCGAGCAGCCGCTGCTGGCCGTAGGCAAGCTCGCGAGTGAGCCGGTAGCAGTCGCTGCCCGGCATCAGCGAGGCGAGGATGGCATGGGCCTCCTCCACCGCATCCTCGTATGTCGGCAGCTGCCTCCAGAAGTTGCGTGCCGCCCCGCGCCGCTCGCACACGGCGAGCGTCACCGCCTCGAGCGCATTGAGGTGCGGAAACAGCGTGTTGATCTGGAACGTGCGCACCAGGCCGCACCTGACGCGCTGGTGAGGCTTGAGCGAGGTGATGTCCTGGTCTGCGAGGTGGACACGGCCGGCATCGGGCCGCAGCATGCCGGTGATCAGGTTGATCAGCGTCGTCTTGCCCGCCCCGTTCGGCCCGATCAGGGCGTAGCGCGCACCTTGCGGGATCGTGATGCTGACGTCGCTTGCGACAACGAGAGAGCCGAACCTCTTGTGAAGCCCGTGCGTGGACAGCGCAGGCGGTGATCCCGCTGCCAAGGCCTGCCCGGTTGCACTCACGGCGCCCTGCCTCGCCACAATGCTGTCAGCCGCGAGAGCCCGCCGAGCACACCGTTGGGTAGGAACATCACCACGGCGACGAGCAGCAGGCCGATCCAGAAGTACCAGAGCTGCGGGTTGATGCCCGAGAACTGGTCGCGCGCGACCATGAAGATGATGGCGCCCACGATTCCTCCGTAGAGCCGACCGGCGCCGCCCAGGATGAGGATCACCAGCACGTCGGCCGAGCGCTGGAACTCGAGCACGCCGAGCGAGACCGTACTGGTGGTTTGCGCGAGCACGGCGCCGGCGATGCCGGCAATGACGGCAGAGATGGTGTAGACCTTGCGGATGTGTGCCGGACTCGGCGCACCGATGGCGGGCATGCGGACCGGGTTCTCGCGGATGCCGCGCAGCGCGAGGCCGAACGGCGAGTTGACCAGCCGCCGTACGAACAGGAACACGATGAACAGCACGGCGAGCGAGTACGCATAGGCGGTGTAGCCGTAGAGGTCGAACTTGAACGCGCCGAGCAGTGGGCCGATGCGCACACCCTGAAGTCCGTCCGAGCCCCCGGTCAGCCAGCTCGCTTGGTTTGCCGCCTCGTGCAGCAGGAGCCCCAGGCCCAGCGTGATCATGATCAGCGCCAGATGCCTGACGCGGGAGATGATGAAGCTGGTGGCAAAGCCCGCAGCGCCGGCGACGGCTGCCGCGGCGCCCAAACCGACCAACGGATCGCCCCACCCATGCACGGAAAGTATGCCGGCCGCATAAGCGCCGAGTCCGAAGAAAGCGGCGTGGCCGAGCGACACGATGCCCGCATAGCCCAGGATTAGATCGAGCGACAAAGCAAAAAGTGCAGTGATAGCGATCTGGCTCGCCAGAACCAGATAGTTCGGAAACAGAAGGAAGGGGAGCAGCATGGCCGCCCAGAAGGCGTATTCGATCGGCTGCCACCTGGCGCGCGCCTGGAGATAGAGGTGGGCATCCGCGACCGCGGTGGTCGTAGTTGCCATCGCCTAGCGCCTCCCGAACAGGCCCGTCGGGCGCCAGATCAGCAGCCCGACCATGACTAGGTAGATGAGAAAAGCGCCAAGCTCGGGAAAGTAGTATTTGCCGAAGATGTCGCTGATGCCGAGAAGCGCGGCGGCAGCAAACGACCCGCCGATCGACCCGAGGCCTCCGACCGAGACCACGATCAGGACATAGACGAGATAGGCGAGCGCGAACGAGTGGTCGAGGCCGACGATCTCGATGGCGAGCGCTCCGCCGAGGCCGGCGAGCCCGCTGCCGAGGGCGAAGGTCACGGCGAACGCGCCCTCGACGTTGATGCCGAGACCGCGCGCCATTCGCTGATTGTCGACCGCCGCGCGCACCCGGGCGCCGAAGCGCGTGTATTCCAATGTGGCGACCAGGATGAGCGCGACGGCGAGCCCGACGCTGATCAGGAACAGCCGATAGACGCCCAGATTCAACCCCAAGAAGGCAACAGAGCCGCGCAGGTAGGACGGCGTCTGTATCGGCTGCTGGGTAGTTCCATAGAAGTAGGCGGCGGCCGCCACCGACATGAAGGCAATGCCGATCGTCAGCAGCACCTGATCGAGCTCGCTAGCCCGGTACAGGCGCCGATACAGCGTCCGCTCCAGCACCACGCTTGCAGCGGCCGCCGTCAGGAAGGCCATGGGCAGCGTCGCCAAGAACGGCCAGCCGAGGCTGTTCACCAGCGATACGGTGACGTAGCCGCCGAGCATGGCGAAGGCGCAGTGCGCCAGGTTGATGAAATTCATCATGCCCAGCGTCACTGACAGGCCCACCGAGAGCAGGAACAGCAGCATCCCGTAGGCGAACCCGTCGAACAGGACGCCGAAGAAGGGTCCGAGAGTCACAGACCTCACCGCCGATCGTGAGTGGAACGGCCTGCTACTTCTTGCCTGCCGATCCCGGGTCCTTGACGTCTTCGACCTTGTCGAACACGACGTTTCGCAGCTCGTTGCCAACCTTCTCGAGCTTGCGCATGTACATCGTCTGCACGACATCGCGGGTCGCGGGGTCGATCAGCATCGGGCCGCGCGGGCTGTCGATTTTCAGGCCCTTGGCCGCCGCGGTCAGGCTCTCCGCATCGGTCTTGCCGCCAGTCTTCTTCAACGCCTCGTAGATGACGTGCATGCCGTCATAGCCGCCGACCGCGCCGAAGTCCGGATTGCGTTTGAACTCGGCGTTGTAGGCTTGCACGAAGGCTTTGTTGAGCTTGTTGTCGTCGTTGTAGTCGTAATGCCACACCGAGATGAGGCCGACACCGGCATTGCCCACGTTCTTCGCAAAGCTCTCGTCGAAAGCATCGCCCGTGCCGATGATCTTGATCTTGGCAGGGTCCATCCCGCGCTCAGCGAAGGCCTTGCCCAGGGCAGAGGGTTGCGCGCCGGCGGGAACGAAGATGAAGATCGACTCCGGGTTGAGGTCCTTCGCACGCTGCACGAAGGCGGAGAAATCAGGATTGGCCACCGGCATGCGCACCGAGCCCACGATCTCGCCGCCGGCCTTCTTGAAGGCCTCATGGAACGAGGCTTCCGCGTCCTTGCCCGGCGCAAAGTCGGAAACCATCGTGTAGGCCTTGCGGATGCCGCTCTTGTAAGCCCACATCCCGGCGGTCCCACCAGCGGTAGGCAATGTCATCGAGGTGCGCACCGAATAGGGCGACATGGTGATGATCACGGTCGTCGCCGCGTTCATGATCACCATGAACTTCTTGGCCTCGGCCGAGACCTTGGAGACGGCGATGGCGTTGGGCGAGAGCGTGAAGCCGGCGAGGATGTCGACGTTGTCGCGGGTGATCAGCTCCTGCGCCAGCCGCGTTGCGACGTCGGGCGCGACGCCGCCACTGTCCTTGCGGATGATCTCGATCTTCTTGCCGGCGACAGTGGCGCCCTTCTGCTTCAGGTAGAGCTTGATGCCGTTGTCCATCTGGGTGGCCAGGTCGGCGAACTGGCCCGAGTAGGGCATGATCACCCCGATCTTGACCGTGTCCTGCGCCGCCGCGGTACCGGCGCCCGTCAGGGCCAGGGCGCCTGCAAGGCCCCCTGCCGTGAGCATCTGTCTCAGCATGTATGTCCTCCCAACCAATGACGAGACACTGATTTTTGCCATGACCATACGCCAAATCCGACCTGCTCGTAAGACGCTTTGGCCCGCCAGAGGCCCCCGATTGAGGGCTCTGGGCGTGCTCGAGGCCGTCGGTTCTTTGGCACACAACAGATAGCGATCCATCTTTCGCGCCTAGCCGAAGGGCTGGCCCACATAGGTTTCGGCAAGCGCCGTTGCCGAGTGCTTGGAGCTAGTCACAAACTCGAGCTCGGCGAGCTGGCGCCGCTCGTCGAACTCGCAGGCATCTGGAAACTTGTGCAGCATGGACGTCATCCACCAGGAGAAGTGCTGCGCCCGCCACACGCGACGGAGTGCGGTGGCGCTGTAAGCGTCCAAGAGAACCGTCGAACCTTCTGCGAAGAATGCGCCGAGCGCGCGGTCGAGATGCCAGACATCGCTTGCCGCGAGGTTCAGGCCCTTGGCCCCGGTCGGGGGTACCGCATGCGCGGCGTCTCCTGCCAGGTAGAGACGTCCGTGCTGCATCGGCTCGCAGACGTAGCTGCGCATGGGCACGACGTTCTTCTGGAAGATCCTGCCTTCCTTCAACTGAAACCCGTCCTCGCCGGAGAGGCGCGTCTGCAGCTCGGACCAGATCCTGTCGTCGGACCAGTCCTCGACCGAGTCGCTCGGGTCGCATTGAAGATACATTCGCTGCACGTGCGGCGTGCGGCTGCTGATCAATGCAAAGCCCTGCGCATGCCTGGCATAGACCAGCTCCTCTAAGGAGCGGGGCGCCTCGCAGAGAATGCCGAACCAGCCGAATGGGTAAGTGCGCAGATAGTCCTTGCGCATATCTGTCGGGATGGCGGACCGGCACACCCCGTACGATCCATCGGCGCCGACGATCACGTCGCAGTAGAGCTCCCGCGCCTTGCCTTCGGGGCCGACAAATCGGATGACGGGACTTTCCCTCTCGATGTCTGCGAGCTCTGTAGCCTTCGTCTCGAACAGGACTTGTCCGTCCCGCTCCATCCGCGCTGCGATTAGATCCTTCAACACCTCATGTTGAGGGTAGAGGGTGGCAACTCTTCCGCCCGTCAATCCCTCGAAATCAATTCTGTGGTTGCGGCCGCCGAAGCGCAGGTTGACACCCTTGTGGACTACGCCTTCTCGACGCAACCGATCCGCGACGCCGAGCTCGCGCATGAGATCGACGGTGCTCTGCTCCAGGATTCCCGCGCGAATGGTCGCCTCGATGGCCTCGCGTGTGCGGGCCTCGATGACGATGGACTCGATCCCCCGCCGATGCAGCAGGAGGGAAAGCAACAGTCCGGCTGGCCCTGCTCCGACGATTCCGACCTGTGTACGCACACCGGTCCCCTTGCTCGGCTTGGTCAGCGATCGCTAGTGTCCCGATTCCGAAGTTCGCCTGTGCTCGATCCTGGGTTACGAGCGAACTTCGGAATCAGAAGGGACACTAGAATCATGGAGTTGGTAGTGTGATTCAGATCGAGAAATTCGCTCGGAGGGAAGCCGCGAGCGCTGGCGAATTTCTCGATCATCACACTAGCAGAATTGCTGCATCGCTTGGATGGATTCGGGCCGGAATCACTTGGACGGATCTGGTCGAGGGGATACTCTTTCGGCAGGTCCTGCGAAGAGCACACGGGTGCCCAAATGCGAGCCGCAGCCGAGCGAGGAATCCCGGTATTTCGCCTGTATGGCGAAGCGGGCGAACCAATGGTCCCCGGGTTCGTGCACGTGGAGCGGATCTCTTCACGCGCCCCGCTGCACGACTGGCAGATCCGGGCCCACCGCCACGCCCATCTGTCGCAGGCATTCCTGGTGACCGCCGGCGGTGGCGTTCACCAGATCGACGATCAGGAAGGCCCGTTCGATGCACCCTGGTTGATGTGGGTTCCCGCCGATACCGTGCACGGCTTCTCGTTCCGGCCGGGAACGGAAGGCATGGTGGTGTCCGTTGCAGATGACTTTCTGGGAATGGTGATCAGGCACGACCCCGAGGCGC
>JBIOVC010000164.1:0-5460 GCA_044867545.1 Hyphomicrobiaceae bacterium
GGCCCGAAGAACACGTTTGGCTCGATCGTCACGTCACGCCCGATCTTCGTGTCGTGGCTGAACCAGACCGTCTCCGGCGCGATCAGCGTCGCTCCCTCGCGCATGGCATTGAGGCGCGCGCGGTCCTGGTAGATGCGCTCGGCCGCGGCGAGCTGATCGCGCGCATTGATGCCGTGCACCTCCTCCTCCGGACAGATCACGACCGAGGTCTTGAGCCCGGCCGCACGGGCAAGCTCCACAGCGTCCGTCAGGTAGTGCTCGCCCTGGGTATTCGAGCTGCCGATCCGCTCGAGCATCGCCACGAGGCTCGGGAGATGGAACGCCAGCACGCCCGAGTTGCAGAGACTGATCGCGCGCTCGGCCTCGCTCGCGTCCTTCTCCTCCCGGATCGCCAGCAGCGCGCCGGATGAATCGGTCACGAGCCGGCCGTAGCCCTCGGGATTCTGGGCCTCGAAGCCGATCACGGCTACGTTGCTGCCGGCCTCGATCGCGGCCCGGAGCCGGCCGATGCTGTCGGCCGTCAGCAGCGGCACATCCGCGACCAGCACCAGCACGTCGCCGCGGTAGCCCGCGACCAACTCCCGTGCGGCAAGTACCGCGTGCGCCGTCCCCTTCTGCTCGTGCTGCACGAACACCCGGGCGCGCGGCGCACGTGCCGCGATCTCCGCCCGCACTACATCCATGTCGGAACCGACCACCACCGCGATCTGATCTGAGCCTGCGGCCTCCGCCGCACCCAATACGTGGCCGAGAATCGAGAGGCCGGCGACACGGTGCAGCACCTTGGGCTGCGCGGACCTCATCCGCGTGCCTTTGCCGGCGGCGAGGACGATCGTCAGGAGCGGTGGTGCGGTCATTGGTTCGGCTGCGGGCGTTGCATGGGAATCGGACCCTCGACATTACTCTCGCCACCGTTGGTTCAGCAATTTTCGCACGGAAGCAAGGCAAACATGTATCGGCATCTCCCCGTTGCATTTTGCCCCAATCCACAGCGTGGACACCGGCATTTCTCCAATTCCTTGACCCTCGCCACGGACTCACGCGAGCGTCCGCCTGCTCGTGGAGGGAACCTGTGGGGAATCTGTGATGAAGCTCGAAGCCTCGGCCCAGACGCCGCCCCCGCGCCCGGCGCGCCGGATCAGCGGCTATCTCGTGTTCTGGGTGCTGCTCGCGACCGCGGCCGTCGGATACCTCGCAGTCGCCGCGCTCAAGCCCGACTTGATCATCTCGGGGCTCGCCCCGGCATCCGAGCAGCAGCTAGCCGAGCCATCCGCTGCCGACCGCCGTACCGCCGAGCTCGCCGACGAATTGCTGATGGTGCGTCGCTGGCTTACCGATTTGCAGCGTGACTTCGCCGAGACACGCGCCACGGTCATGCAGCAGGCCAGCACCGAACGGCTGCTCGCCGACAAGGTCGCAACCATCGAGGATCGGATCTCCACCCAAGCCACGAAGACAGAGGCGCCGCGGGCGGAGGCGGCCGCACCGGAGCGTCCGGCGGCATCCAAGACGACCACCTCGCTCAGCACCGAGCAGGTGCTGAAGGCCATGGCCGCACCTGAGACGCCCTCGCCTCCGCCGTCTCCACCCGCCCAGAAGGTGGCGGCCGCACCGAAGGCGGCACCTCCTGCGCCGAAAGCGCCCGCCGCGCGCGACGCCACACCCGCCGCACCGATCTCGACCGGCACGATCACCGCGCGTCCGGCCACACCGCCAGCGGCGCCGGCCAAGGCGACCGAGACCACCCCGCAGCGCACCCTCGGCATCGAGCTGTCGGGCGGCGAGTCGCTCGAGGCGCTGCGATCCGGGTGGGATCAGCTCGCACGGCAGCATACTCAGGTGCTGGGCAGCCTCTCCCCCCGCTACCGCACCGCCGTCCAGGGCGAGGAGCAGCCGCTACGGCTGGTCGCGGGACCGTTCGCCAATCAGGCCGACGCCAACCGCGCCTGCGCCGTGCTGCGCAGCAAGCAGGTTGCCTGCCGCGTCGGCGCTTTCACCGGCAACGCGTTGTAGAGCCGCTCACGCCCGCTCGCCGGACTCGGCGGCGGGCTCCGGCAGCGCCAGCTTGATCTGATCCTGCGCCGTTCGCCCGCGATCACGCCCCTTGAGCAGCCCGCGCACCGCACGCGAGACCGCGATCACCCCGTCGTTGACGTAGGCCTCGTGATTGCGCTCGATCTGCTTGAGCTCGTAGCGGTAGTTGACCATCAACCCGTACGCCTCGCGCAGCCCCCGCTCCGACGTGTCGCCGAGCCAGTTGATCCGTTCGAGCCGCGCGCCGTTGCCGAGATGGAACCGGGCCACCGGATCGACCGGGCGCCCGTCGCCGTCCTTGGCGAGCAGGAAGTATTCGGCCGCGAGCCCGGTCAGCGCCGCCTTGAGCTTCTGCTCCTCCTCCTGAGCCTCGTGCCATCCAGGAGACCGCAGCACGCCGAGCACCTCGCGATCGGCAGCGCCCAGGATTGGAGATTCGCGGTCGGCCATCGCTCCGTCGAGCCAACGGGCAAAACCCGGCACCGGCGACAGCGTCACGAACGTCCTGAGGCTCGGAGCCTCGCGCGCAAGCTCCTCGACCACCTGCTTGATCAGGAAGTTGCCGAAGGAGATGCCGCGCAGTCCCTCCTGGCAGTTGGAGATCGAATAGAACACCGCCGTGTTGGGCGGCGTCGCCTCCTCCGTCTTCGTCTCCTCCTGCAGCACGGCCGAGATCGCCTCCGGCGCATCGTGCATCAGCGCCACCTCGACGAAGATCAGGGGCTCGTCGACGAGCGAGGGGTGGAAGAAAGCGAAGCAGCGGCGATCGCGCGGGTCGAGCCGGCGCCGCAGATCCTCCCAGCCCTTGATCTCATGCACGGCCTCGTAGGCGATGATCTTGTCGAGGATGACCGCCGGCGTGTGCCAGTCGATCCGCCTGAGCACCAGGAAGCCGCGGTTGAACCAGGACCCGAGCAGGTGCATCAGGTCGGCATCGATCGCCTCGAACCTCACGCTCGACGCCGGCATCCGCAACAGATCGTGGCGCATCGCGACGATCTCGGCGGTAGCGCCCGGCGCAAGATTCAGCCGGCGGAAGAACTCCTGCCGCGGACTCTCGACCGCCTCCTGCAGCCGCTGCAGCGCGCGCGGCGACGGCATGCTGATGTAGTCGTTCGCCGCGCTGGTCACGTCCGCCGCATCGGGCTGCATCCCGTCGGCGAGGAACTCGAAGAATGCGCGCCGCTGATCGTCGTCGAGCCCGCGATAGCAGTTGAGGATCTGGCGCGCGATAGCGACGCCCGAGGCTTCGCCGCGGCCGGAGATCAGCGCCTGCGACAGCGCGACGATGTCGTTCTCGCCGCTGCCCAGCGCCCACGGCAGCAGTTGACGCCCCTGCTCGGCAACGGTGTTCAGCAGTTCCTGGAGAAATGAGACGTTCACGCTTTGCTCGGGTCCTGCATTGAAGCGTTGACACAGCACAACGCGCACCCACGCGTTTCGCTTTTTCGTTGTAGCGTGAGCAGCCGCGAACGCCTAGTCCGACAGCCTCCGGCTCCAGGCTAGTGTCCCGATTCCGAAGTTCGCCGGTGCTCGATGCTGTGTTCTGAGCGAACTTCGGAATCACAAGGGACACTAGAATCATAGAGTTGCTAGTGTGATTCAGATCGAGAAATTCGCTCAGAGGGGGCCGCAAGCGCCGGCGAATTTCTCGATCATCACACTAGGAAAGCGGCAGGACTCTCGCCAAGGCCCACCATGACCACAGCAGCGCCAGCGCCCGCCCAGCAGGACACCTTCACCTACCTGCGCGAGCAGCTCCACCGGGCGCTCGTCACGCCAATCAAGGCCTTCCGCCTCGCCTACCTGCCGCTGCTGATGATCTACTTCGCCTACGGCGCGCTGGGGCTCACCGCCGTCGCCGATACCTTCTGGGTCAGGAAGGCGCTGACGCTCACCCCGGCGGACCTCGCCGCGCTCGCCGTCTGGCTGACGCTGCCGTGGGCGATCAAGATGGTGTTCGGCGAGCTCGTCGACACCGTGCCGATCCTCGGCTCCCAGCGCCGCATCTATGTCTTCATCGGCGCCGGCATGATCGCGGCGAGCCTGCTGCTGCTCGCCGGCACCTCCTCCGGCTGGCTCACGTTCGCCAATCCGAACGCGCTCTACGTCGCCGCCTCACTGCTCTCCGTCATCGGCGTCGTGCTGCAGGACGTCGTCGCCGATGCCATGAGTACCGAGGTCGTGGCGCGGGCCGAGGCCGACGGCTCGCCCCGGCCCCAAGCCGACATCGACCGCGACCTCGGCATGGTGCAGGTGCTGGGACGCCTCGCGCTCTCGCTCGGCATCTTCGTGGTCGCCGGTCTTTCCGGCTGGCTCGCGCACCTCCTGCCCTATCACGTGGTCTTCCTGCTCGCGCTCGTGGTTCCGCTCATCTCCATCAGCGGCGCGCTGCTCGTCCGCCTCGAGACCAGCGAGCGGCGCCCGACCGACTGGCGCATCCTGGGCGGGGGCCTCGCCTTCGGCGCTGCCGTCGTCCTGATCGCGCTCGCCGGGCTCCCCTTCGACCAGGAGCTGATCTACCTGATCTCGATGGTCGTGGTCTGCGCCATGCTGGTCCGGGTGACGGCCGACATCGATCCCGATACGCGCCGGCGCATCTTCTATGCGGCGGTTGTCATCTACGCATTCCGCGCCACGCCCACCGTCGGCGAAGGCTATCGCTGGTTCGAGATCGACCGGCTGGGCTTCGACGAAGCGTTCTTCGGCGTGCTGCAACAGACGGGCGCCGCCTTGGGGCTGGCCGCGGCCTGGCTACTGTCGGATGCCGTCACCCGCCAGCCGGTCGCCCGCGTGCTGCTGTGGCTCACCATTGCCGGCGCCATCCTCGGCATCCCGACACTGATGCTCGTCAACGGCATGCACGAATGGACTCAAACGGCCTTCGGACTCGGGGCGCGCGGCATCGCGCTCATCGACGCAGCGGCCGCCTCACCGTTGCTGCAGGTGAGCATGATCCCGCTGTTGACGCTGACCGCCATCTACGCGCCGCCGAGCTACCGGGCCATCTGGTTTGCGCTGATGGCCTCGTTCATGAACCTGGCGCTGATCGCCGGCCAGCTCCAGACGAAGTACCTGAACCTGCTGTTCGCGGTCGATCGCGGCGCCTACGACGGATTGCCTGCGCTCACACTCGTCGTCGTGCTGATCGGTTTCGCCGTACCGCTCGCCGCGATCCTCTGGCTCGGTCCCCGCATCCGATGAGGCAGATTCAAGCCGCCTCGGCGCCGTCCCGGTAGAGCTTGTAGTCGATGCTGTCGACGAGCGCGGCAAAGCTCGCGTCGATGATGTTGGGTGACACGCCGACCGTGAACCAGCGCTCGCCGGTTGCCGTATCGTGGCTCTCGATCAGCACGCGGGTGACAGCCTCGGTGCCGCCTGTCAGGATACGCACCTTGTAGTCGACGAGCTCCACACTCTGGATGT
>JBIOVC010000165.1:0-16635 GCA_044867545.1 Hyphomicrobiaceae bacterium
TCGCTCGGGTCGTATGATAGCGCTTGCTGAGCACGCGCCGCTGCTCGTGCGTAGCCTTCGCGCGTATCCGGATACCAGTAGCAGTGTGCAGCCCACCATTGGGCCCAGCCCAGCAGGGCATGGGCCCTGGCATAGCCGGGCTCCATGGCGATAGCCCGATTGAGCAGGGTCTGCGCCACTTCATTCTGCTTGCGCTCGACCTTGTTCAGCATGTTGAGGGCGCGGACGACGAGCCCCCACGCGTCGATGCTGTCCGGCGGCTTGCTCGCGGCGCGGAACCCTTCCTCCGCGTAAAGATGCGGCTCCACCGCCGCTACCACCCGCTCGGTGATGTCGTCCTGGACGGCGAAGATGTCGGCCAGCTCGCGATCGTACCGTTCGGCCCAGATGTGCTTGCCGCTCTCCGCATCGATGAGCTGGCCGGTGACGCGGATGCGCTGTCCTGCTGTCCTGACACTCCCCTCCAGGACGTAGCGAACGCCGAGGTCGCGGGCGACCTCTCTAACGTCCACCGCCCTGTTCTTGTAGGCGAAGGTCGAATTGCGTGCGATCACGAACAGCCAGCGCAGGCGCGCGAGCGCGGTGATCACGTCCTCGGTGATGCCGTCCGGTATGTAGTCCTGCTCGGAGTCGCCGCTCAGGTTGGTGAACGGGAGCACGGCGATCGACGGCTGGTCGAGGGGCTTCAGGGCCGGCGGAGCCGCATTGTCGCCGGCGGCATCGGGTAGAGGCTCGGGGCGATCTTCGAGCCGCGATCGAAGCGCCAGCTTGGTGTGGCTCTCTACGATCGACAGCGTCTTGTCCGAGAACTGCCCGATCAGAAGCTTGTCTATCGTGGACTTGCCGAGCTTGGTCTTGAACGCGAACTGCTCCCGCGAGATCCGCTCGCGGGCGAGATAGTCCCTGATCTGCGCTGCAATCCGCTTCTTCTCGTGCATCTCGACCTGTGCCGCTCCCGCCGGGGCGCCCCGTCCGCCACGTCCGGAAAGCTTCCGGAAAATATAGGCAAATTCCGACGAGAGCTGCGGAAAAAATCGCCGTCTAGAACCTCTCCATCGCCGATCTGGCAAACATGCGAACGGGAGAAGGATCATGCGGATATTCAAGTTGCGGAACCGGGCAGCCGCTCTGGCCGGCAGGACGCGCATTGGGCTGGCGCTGGTGCTCGCCGCCATGCTGATGCAACCGGCGTTCGCCGTCGGCACCGATCGGGCGCCGAAGCTGACGCCGGAGCTCGAGCGGGCGCGGGATGCGCTTGCCAAGTACAAGGACCCCCTGGTGGCGGTGCGGGACGGGTATTTCTCCACGCTCGGCTGCGTGCACTACAAGTCGGGCGCCATGGGCGTGCACTTCCTGAACCCGGCCCTGATCTCGCCTAAGGTCGATCCCGCCAAGCCGCAGATCCTCGTCTATGAGCCGAGGGGCGACCGGCTCGAGCTGGTTGCGGCCGAGTGGTTCGTCCCGTTGGCGACCGGCATCGATGCGCGGCCAACCCTGTTCGGGCAGCCCTTCGACGGCCCGATGGCCGGACACGAGCCGCTGATGCCGGACAACCTGCACCACTATGACCTGCACGTGTGGCTGTTCAAGGAGAACCCGAAGGGCATGTTCGCGAGCACCAATCCGAACGTGTCCTGCGCGAACTACGGCTACTCGCTGCTGGAGGGGCCGACGGCAACCGTCCCCCACCACAGCGCTGCCCGCCAGCGCGCGAAGTAGAGGGCTCGGGGGTGGTCTGGCGGCTCGTCGCCCCAGCCGCCCCTCCGTCCCCACAAGCCTCGGACAAGGCTCGGCCCCTAGAAGCGAAGCTGGCAAGGAGTGGGGCCGCCGAAATGGATTCCGTCTACCTGTTCGCGCTCGCATCGCGGCACAACCAGTGGCTGTCCGTTCGGCAGTCCACCATCGCCGGCAATGTCGCCAACGCGAACACGCCGGGGTTCAAGGCGCTCGACGCGCAGCCGTTCGAGGACGTGATGCGGTCGACCGCGCTCGCGATGACGGCAACGCGCTCCCAGCATCTCGCACCCACCCAAGGGGACGTGCAGACGACCGAGGTCGGGGCGGATGCCGGCTGGGAGGTCACGCATTCGGGCAACACGGTCAGCCTCGATCAGGAGCTGCTGAAAGCCGGCGAGGTCAATCGCTCGTTCGCGCTCAACGCCAGCATCCTGAAGTCCTTCCACCGCATGCTGCTTGCGAGCGCGAAGGGGTAGCGCCATGGCCGATCCGCTGCAGGTCACGCTCCAGGTTGCCGCGTCGGGTCTTCACGCCCAGTCGCGGCGGCTGACCGTCGTCTCTGAGAACCTCGCCAACGCGGAAGCCACCGGCACGGCGCCCGGCTCCGATCCTTACACGCGCAAGACGATCTCGTTCGACAGCGAGTTCGACAGCCTGATGGGCGCCAACCTCGTCAAGATCGACAGCGTCGATCTCGATCGCGCGCCGTTCCGGGTCGAGCACAATCCCGGCCACCCCGCGGCCGATGCCAACGGCTACGTGAAGCTGCCCAACGTCAACATGCTGGTCGAGATGGCGGACATGCGGGAGGCGAACCGCTCTTATCTCGCCAACCTGCAGGTGATCAAGCAGGCGCGCGAGATGATCTCGATGACCATCGATCTGCTGAGGAGCACGTGATGATAAATCCCGTCGGTCCGACGAGCGGCGCCGTTTCCGGTGTCGGCCCCAGTGCCGTGACCGGCGCTGCGCCGGTCAGCGGGGCGCAAGCGTCTGCTGCGGCGGACGTGCAAGCCGTACCCGACTTCGGAGCTGTGCTCGCGGAAGCCGCACTCAATGCCGCCAACGTGCTCAAGGCCGGCGAGGCCACGTCGATTGCAGGCATCCGCGGCCAGGCGTCGGTGCAGCAGGTGGTCGAGGCGGTGATGGCGGCCGAGCAGACGCTGCAGAGCTCCATCGCAATTCGCGACAAGGTCGTATCGGCGTATCTCGAAATCAGCCGCATGCAGATATGAGGTAGGCCGTGAGAGCCCTCGCCATTGCCGCAACCGGCATGAATGCACAGCAGCTCAACGTGGAGGTGATCGCGAACAACATCGCGAACATCAACACGACCGGATTCAAAAGAGCCCGGGCAGAGTTCACCGACCTGCTCTATCAGGCGGAGCGGGCGGCCGGCACGCCGAACAGGGGCGGCGGCGAGCCGATCCCGGAGGGCGCGCGCATCGGGCTCGGCACGCGGACGGCGGCAGTGCGCAACCTGCACCTGCAGGGCGCGATGACGAACACCGGCAACAGGTTCGACCTGGCGCTCAACGGGCGCGGCTGGTTCCAGGTGACCGGGCCCGACGGCGAGACGCTCTATACGCGCGCCGGCTCGTTCAACAAGAACGCCACCGGGCAGCTGGTCACCATCGACGGCTATCTCGTGCAGCCGCAGATCACGGTGCCGGCGGACGCGACCGAGGTGCTCGTCAACGAGACGGGCGAGGTGTTCGCGCGGATCGGGACGGGCGATCTGCAGAACCTCGGCCAGTTGACGCTCGCCAATTTCGCCAACGACGTCGGCCTCGATCCGCTCGGCGGCAACCGCTACCGGGAGAGCGCCGCATCGGGCTCGCCGGTCGTCGGCGTGCCGGGCGATCCCGGGTTCGGCACCGTGCATCAGGGCTATCTCGAGAACTCCAACGTCGATCCGGTGAAGGAGATCACCGAGCTGATCTCGGCGCAGCGCGCCTACGAGATGAACTCCAAGGTGATCCAGGCGGCGGATGAGATGTTCGCCACCGTCGCCAAGGGCATCCGCTAACAGAGGATGATCGTCGTGCGGCATCGATCTGGTTTGCTGGCGGTCTTGGCCGCGGTGGCGCTGCTCGTTACCGGAGCAGGCCCGGCGGTTGCCGCCGAGCTCGAGCTTCCGGTGCCGCGCGGCACGATCTATCCGGGCGATTTGATCGAGGACGGCGCGCTCTACGGGCGGCTCTTTATCGCGCATACCGTCACGCGTTCCTCGGTGTTCGAGGCGCGGGAAGACGTGGTCGGCAAGGTTGCAAAGCGTACGCTGCTGCCGGGGCAGCCGATCCCGGTCACCGCCGTGCGCGATCCTTACGTCGTGACGCAGGGCAAGTCGGCGCTGGTCGTGTTCCGCGCGGCGGGGCTCACGATCACGACCTTTGCCACGGCGCTGCAGTCGGGCGGCACCGGCGACGTGGTCGCGGCCCGCAACAACGACAGCGGCCAGATCATCAAGGGCACGGTGCAGCCCGACGGAAGCCTTCGGGTGGATGGCAAGTGATGCGGCGGGCGCTCACGGCAGTGCTGATGTGCCTGATCGCCGGCCAGGCCGCTGCGGCGACGCGGATCAAGGACATCGTCTCGGTGCAAGGCGTCCGCTCCAACCAGCTCGTCGGCTACGGGCTGGTGATCGGGCTCAATGGCACCGGCGACTCGTTGCGCAACTCCACCTTCACCGAGCAATCGATCCAGTCGATGCTCGACCGGATGGGCATCAACGTGCGCAACGCGAAGCCGCGCACACGCAACGTGGCGGCGGTGATCGTCACCGCGGAGCTGCCCGCATTCATCGGCAAGGGGTCGCGGGTCGACGTCACGGTGTCCTCGCTCGGCGATGCCACCTCGCTCGCCGGTGGCTCGCTGGTGCTGACGCCGCTCTACGGGGCAGACAGCCAGGTTTATGCAGTGGCGCAGGGACCGCTGGCGGTGACCGGGTTCGCGAGCCAGGGCAAGGCCGAGACGCTGACGCAGGGCGTGCCGACCTCCGGGCGGATCCCGAACGGGGCGATGGTCGAGCGGGAAGGGCCGGGCGAGCTTACCGACGAGCGGGTGCTGGTGCTCGAGCTGCGCAATCCGGACTTCAAGACTGCGGTAAGCGTCGCCGACGCGATCAACGCCTACAGCCGGCAGCGGTTCGGGATCAGGGTGGCGCGAGACGAGGACCTGCGCCGGGTGACGCTCCACAGGCCGCAGAACATCGGTACGGCGCGCTTCATCGCGGAGGTCGGCGAGCTGCTGGTGCAGCCTGATGCTCCGGCCCGCGTCGTCATCGACGAGCGCACCGGAACGATCGTGATCGGCAGCGACGTTCAGATCTCTACGGTCGCCGTCGCGCACGGCAACCTGACGGTGCGGGTTACCGAGAGCGAGCGCGTCTCGCAGCCGCTGCCGTTCTCGGAGGGCGAGACGGTGGTGTCGCCCGAGACGGTGGTCGAGGCCTACGAGGAAGGCGGCAACATGGCCATCGTCAAAGGCACGAATCTGCAGACGCTGGTCGGCGGCCTCAACCGGATCGGGCTGAAGCCGATGGGGATCATCGCGATCCTGCAGGCGATCAAGTCCGCCGGTGCGCTGCAAGCCGAGCTGGTGGTGCAATGACGCGCGGTCCCCTCACACGTGAACGCCTTGCGGAGATCCTCGCCGTTCTCCTGCTGACTATGGCGACGATCGTCGGCGGTTTGAGTTTCGGCGCCTCTGCCGATCAGGGCTGGGCGCCGGTCATCGTCATGCCCGGCGATCGCGCGCTGCCTCCTCAGCGCGTTCAGGCACCGGCCGCAAAGGCCGAGCGCCCAGCGAGGGTGGCGAAGGCAGCTCCCATCGAATCGAGTCCGGCACGGCCGCAGGCGGAACCGGTCGTGGGACCGCACTCGGCCGATCCGGTTGCTGGCGGACCTGTCCCCGTCGACGTGGCGGCGGCCGGAGCATCGAAGGGTTCGCCGCAGCCTGCCGCCGCTCCTCAGCCGGCTTCGGCGGCGCCCGCAGCCAAGGCCCCGGTAACCGAGGGCACCGCGGCTCAGCAGTACTGCGCCAACATCGCGGATGCGGCGGCCGATGCGCGGTTTGCCTGGCAGAAGAAGGTGCTCGCCGAGGCGCAGCAGGAGGTAGAGAAGCGTATCGCCAAGCTCGATGCCAAGATCGCCGAGTACCAGAAATGGCTGGCGCGGCGCGACGAGTTTTCCAAGAAGGCGCAAGCGAGTCTCGTCAGCATCTATTCCCGCATGCGGCCGGATGCGGCGGCTTCCCAGCTCGTCAAGATGGACGAGGAGACGGCCGCCGCCGTGCTGCTGAAGCTCGATCCGCGGATCTCCAGCATTATCCTGAACGAGATTCCGGCAGCACAGGCGGCGCGTCTTACGGGCACAATCTCCGGTGCGGCGCGGACAACAACGGACAAGAAGAAATCATGAGCCGGGCGCATATCATACTGGTTGCGGGCGTGCTGCTCGCGGGCTGCTCGGTCAATCCGAGGGATTTCAACCGCGAGCCGCACCTGACGCCGGTCGGCAGCGGTCTCAAGGCCGAGCGGGTTCCGATGCTGAACCAGCCGATGCCGACGGCCGTCTACTACAAGGGCAACTCGTTCTGGCAGGACGGAGCGGCGGACCTGTTCCGTGATCCGCGGGCGATGAAGATCGGCGACGTGGTGACAGTGAAGATCGCGATCAAGGACAAAGCGTCGCTCGACAGCACCTCGAACCGGGCCCGCGACTCCAAGAACGAGCTCGACTTCAGCCAGGCCTACGACCTCAACACCAACCTGCTGAAGGGCAAGGGCGCGGGGACCATCACCTCCTCGATCGACGCGAAGACGTCGACCAAGGGCGAGGGTGGGACGACGCGGTCGGAGAGTATCGAGCTGCTGGTTGCGGCGGTCGTCACCGACGTGCTGCCGAACGGGAATCTGGTGATCAGCGGCAGCCAGGAGGTGCGCGTCAACTTCGAGGTCCGCGTCCTCAACGTTGCCGGCATGGTTCGCCCGCGCGATATCTCGACCGACAACAGCATCTCCTACGACAAGATCGCGGAAGCGCGGATCTCGTACGGCGGACGCGGCCGAATCACCGAGGTCCAGCAGCCGGGCTGGGGCCAGCAGCTCGTCGATATCTTCGCTCCGTTCTGACGCATCGAGCTGAACAACGATGGCAAGCGCCGAGAAATCCCCCGCCCCCTCCACACCGGCACCGGCGGGCGCCCAGGCGGAGGCGGCGCCATCCTCGCCGCTCGCGCTCATCGTTCCGCTCGCCATTCTGACCGTGATCGGCGCCGGCGCGGGCAGTCTCTTCGGCACCATGGCCCTGCCGCCGGCGCCCGCGCCGGCTCCAGCCAAGGCGGCGGCACATGGGGCTGAATCGAAGAAGGGAGAGCCGGCACTCGGCGCGGGCATCAGCCTGAAGATGCTCGCACCGATCACGACCAACCTCGCCGGGCAGAAGTCGACATGGGTCCGGCTCGAGAGCGCGATCCTGCTCGATGGTCCGCCGCCGGAGGACATCGAGGCGCTCGGCGGCAAGATCGGGGACGATATTCTGGCGTTCCTCAGAACCGTGCAGCTCGCCCAGATCGAGGGCGCGAGCGGCTTTCAGAACCTGCGCGAAGACCTCAACGATCTCGTCCGCATCCGCAGCTCCGGAAAGGCCCGCGAGCTGGTCATCCAAACCTTGATCTTCGAATGAGCAGGCTCATCGCCATTTTCGTTCTGCTGCTGCTCCTGCTGCCCGCCGAGGCGGCGGCACAGGCGCAGTCACCGATCAAGGGCCTCGAATCCCTGGTGCCGCCCGGCGATGCGACGGCGGCCGGCCGGATCATTCAGCTCGTGCTGCTGATCACCGTGCTCTCGGTCGCCCCGGGGCTGCTCATCATGGTGACCTGCTTCACGCGCTTCGTCATCGCGCTCTCGTTCCTGCGCGCAGGCCTCGGGCTGCAGACGACGCCGGCCAACCTGGTGCTGATCAGCCTCGCGCTGTTCATGACCTTCTACGTCATGGCGCCGACCTTCGATCGGGCCTGGCAATCCGGCTTGAGCCCCTTCATGGAGAACAAGATCAACGAGCAGGAGGCGTATGTTCAGGTCACCCAGCCGTTCAAGGTGTTCATGCGCGCCAACGTGCGCGAGAAGGACCTGCAATTGTTCGAAGATCTCGCCAGCCAGAACGGTACGCCGCGGCCGGAGGGGGGCGAAGTCGAGCTCAGGGTGCTGATCCCCGCGTTCATGATCTCGGAGCTCCGGCGCGGCTTCGAAATCGGATTCCTGATCGTGCTGCCGTTCCTCGTCATCGACATGATCGTGGCAACGCTGACGATGTCGATGGGCATGATGATGCTGCCGCCGACGGTTATTTCATTACCTTTCAAAATCTTGTTCTTTGTACTGATCGATGGCTGGAACCTTCTGGTCGGAGGGCTGGTCCGGTCGTTTGCCTGACCAGGTGTGGCGCCGTTAACACGGCGGCAACGATCTTGGACTAATTGTTACCGGCATGGCAGGTGGGGCCCGAACGGACGCGGTTCCATAGGCATGATGCCGCTCTGCCATACCGGCTGACCCGGTATGCCCGCTCTCCCACCCAGCCATCGAGGGACGTCCCCATGAGTAGCATTAACACCAACGTCGCAGCTATGACTGCGCTGCAGACGCTGAGCATGACCAACAAGGCGCTGACCGAAACGCAGAACCGGATTTCGACCGGCCTGCGCGTCGCCGACGCCTCCGACAACGCCGCCTACTGGTCGATCGCCACCACCATGCGGTCCGACAACTCGGCGCTCTCCACGGTGCGCGATGCACTGGGTCTCGGCGCCGCCACGGTGGACGTGGCCTACACCGGTCTCACCAGCGCCATCGAGGTCGTCGACGAGATCAAGACCAAACTCGTGGCCGCCGCCCAGCCCGGCATCGACCGCGCCAAGATCCAGAGCGAAATCACCGAGCTGCAGGCGCAGCTGCAGGGCATCTCCGACTCGGCCACGTTCCAGGGCCAGAACTGGCTGTCGGTCGACGCCTCCGCGGCGACCTACAATGCCACCAAGTCGATCGTCTCCTCGTTCACCCGTGACGTCGCCGGCGCGGTCAGTGTCGACACCATAGACATCGACATCACGGCGACCGAGCTCTATGACGCCGACGATCAGAGCGGCATCATCGACCAGGACCGTACGGTCAACGCGACGACCTTCAAGGTGTCGACCATCGACATCTCGGCGCTGACCGATGCGGCGGCTGACATCCAGGAGATCGAGGATTACATCTCCGGCGTCGACACCGCGATCACCGAGATGACCGACGCTGCCACCACGCTCGGTGCCGCCAAGTCGCGCATCGGTATCCAGCAGGACTTCGTCAAGAGCCTGATGGACGCCATCGACCGCGGCGTCGGCCAGCTCGTCGATGCGGACATGAACGAGGAGTCGACCAGGCTGCAGGCGCTGCAGGTCAAGCAGCAGCTCGGCATCCAGGCGCTCAGCATCGCCAACTCGTCGAGCCAGAGCATCCTGTCGCTCTTCCGCTAATACAACTCGCATCTCAGGCGATTTGAAGCCGGCCGTGCCCGACGAGGGCGCGGCCGGTCTGCGTTTTGGCATCCAGGCTCATGCTTCGCGCAAGGTTGCGCGCGGACACTAGCCTGAAGTGTACGAATCATGATCCGATTGTGTCGATCATGCTACGTGTTGGCGTCCTCCATGGCGTGATGCCCTCAGCCGAAGCGGCCAGGGCTCAGATGTCCCTGAGTTTCCCGACCCAAGGCTTCGGAGAGAGGCAAGCATGAGTAGCATCAACACCAACGTCGCAGCGATGACGGCGCTGCAGACGCTGACCCAGACCAACAAGGACCTCACCGAGGCGCAGACCCGGATCTCTACCGGCCTCAAGGTAGCCGGTGCCGAGGACAATGCCGCTTACTGGTCGATCGCCACGACCATGCGGTCGGACAACGCAGCGCTTTCCACGGTGCGCGACGCGTTGGGTCTCGGCGCCGCCACGGTGGATGTCGCCTACACCGGCTTGACCAGCGCCATCGATGTCGTCGACGAGATCAAGAGCAAGCTGGTGGCCGCCCGCCAGCCCGGCATCGACCGCGCGAAGATACAGAGCGAAATCACCGAGCTGCAGGCGCAGGTGCAGGGCATCGCCAACTCCGCCACGTTCCAGGGCCAGAACTGGCTGTCGGTCGATGCGTCCGCGGCGAGCTACAACGCGACCCAGTCCATCGTGTCGTCCTTCACCCGGGCGGGTGGCGTGATCACGATCGGCACCATCGACATCGATATCACCGCGACCGAGCTCTATGACGCCGACGACCAGAGTGGCATCATCGACCGGGACCGTACGATCAACGCGACCACGTTCAAGGTGTCGACCATCGACATCTCGGTGCTGACTGATGCTGCGGCCGACATTCAGACGCTGGAAGACTACATAACGGGTGTCGACGAGGCGATGACCGATCTTACCGATGCGGCTACAACGCTCGGTGCAGCGAAGTCGCGCGTCAGCCTGCAGCAGGACTTCGTCAAAGGCCTGATGGATGCCATCGATCGCGGCGTCGGCCAGCTGGTCGATGCGGACATGAACGAGGAGTCGACAAGGCTGCAGGCGCTGCAGGTCAAGCAGCAGCTCGGCATCCAGGCGCTCAGCATCGCCAACTCGTCGAGCCAGAGCATCCTGTCGCTCTTCCAGTAGTAGGACCCGCGTTTCGCGAGCTTGAGATGACGACGGCCACGCCCGATGAGGGCGTGGCCGTCTTGCGATTGGCCGTCACTCTCACGCAAGGTTGGTCGGTGAAGATCGCCTGATCCTATTTGCCGAGCTCAAGGGGCGGGATGTTCGGGCGAGAACAACTGGAGCGGCTGTGGGCGAATTTGCTCGGCCTGGGCGTGCGGCGGCTCGCCGCGCTCGCCGTGGTCGGGCTCGGCGTGTTCACGGCCGTTGGCTACGGCAGCTACTATCTCAGCCGGCCCGACTTCGAGACGCTCTATGCCGGGCTCAATCCGCAGGATGTGAGCCGCATCGGTGCGACCCTCAAGGAAGCCGGCATCCAATTCGATGTCAGCGCCGAAGGCACCAGGGTGCTGGTACGCAACGGGCAGACCGCGGAGGCGCGGATGCTGCTCGCCGAGAAGGGCCTGCCCAGCAGCGCCAACTCGGGCTACGAGCTGTTCGACAAGCTCGGGCCGATGGGCCTCACCTCATTCATGCAGGAGGTGACGCGCGTCAGGGCGCTCGAAGGTGAGATCTCCCGCACGATCCAGGCGATGAAAGGGGTCAAGGCGGCGCGCGTGCACATCGTGCTGCCGGAGAACGGATCGTTCCGCCGCACCCGTCAGCCGCCGTCGGCCTCCGTGGTCATCCGCACGGAATGGGCGGGGGACTCTTCCTCCGCGCAGGCGATCCAGCACCTAGTTGCGGCAGCGGTGCCGGGGATGACCGTCGATCAGGTCACCGTGCTCAACACCGACGGCACGGTGATGGCGTCGAGCGGCAACCCGGAGAGCGCAGCACCGGGACGGATGGCGACGCTCGAGAAGACGGTGAGCAAGGAGCTGCAGAGCAACGTCCGCAAGACGCTCGCGCCCTACCTCGGCCTCGATAACTTCGAGATCAGCGTCGCGGCGCGAATCAATACCGATAAGCGGCAGATCAACGAGACCGAGTACGATCCCGAGAAGCGGGTCGAGCGCTCGGTGCGGGTCGTCAAAGAGACGGGAAGCTCGCAGAACCAGAACAGCCGCCAGGCTGCCGGAGTCGAGCAGAACCTTCCGGCGGAGCAGCCGGCTACGAAATCCGGCGACCAGTCGTCGCGGCAGAACGAGCGGCGCGAGGAGCTGACCAACTACGAGGTCAACACCAAGACGGTCTCGACCTTGAGCGACGGCTACAAGATCGAGAACCTGACGATCGCGGTGGTCGTCAACCGCAAGCAGCTCGTCGCCTCGCTCGGCAAGGATGCCACCCCGGAGGCGATCGACCGGCAGCTCAAGGAGGTCGAGACCCTCGTCGGCTCGGCAGCGGGGGTCGATGGCAAGCGCGGCGACCGCGTGACCGTCGCTGCAGTCGAGTTCCTGCGCAACGAGCAGCCGCTCGAGCCGATGGCTGCGCCCGGCATACTGGAGCTGCTGCTCCGTCAGCTCGGAAGCGTGCTGAACGGCGGAGCGATGGTGCTCGCGACGCTGCTGCTGATCTGGTTCGGGCTTCGGCCTGCGGTCAAGGCGATCCTGGAGCAGCCGGCTCCAAAAGAGATCGCCGGCGGCGGCCTTGCGGTGGAGAAGGCTTCCGCCGCCCAGTCGATCGCCGGACCGAAGGCGTCAGGGGAGCCCGAGCCCAACCTCATCGCCGACCTGACGAGCCGCCTCGGGCGCACGCCGCAGAAACGGCTCGAGCAGATGGTCGACCTCGATGAGGATCAGGCAGCGGCGATCCTCAGGCAATGGATACGCGGGGCTGGGCGAGCATGACTGCGCTTCCGGCCGCAGGCTATCTGGTCGAATTCGGTGCCAAGAGCAGCCGCCCCGGCGGGGCCGCCGCAGAGGTGGCCGCGCGGATCGATGAGGCGTACGCGCGCGGCTTGGCCGAGGGCAAGGCTGCGGCGCGGAGCGAGTGCGAAGCCGAGATCAAGCGGCGCAGCGAGGAGATGGCGCAGCAGCTTGTCGGCGAGCGCGCGGCATGGGTCGCCGAGACCGGCGAGAAGCTCGCGGGCCAGCTCGCTGTCGCGGCTCGGAGTGCCGAGGAGAGCGTCGCCAACAGTCTGGCGGCTGTGCTGAAACCGTTCCTGGTCGCAGAGCTGCGCCGGCAGGCGCTCGAGGAGGTCGCGGGAATCGTGCGGGGACTGGTGTCGAAGGCGTCCGGCATCAGCATGGAGATCCATGGACCAGAAGACCTGCTCGCGGTGCTGCAGGCCAAGCTCGGTCCGGATGCCGCCAACGTCCGGTTTTGCGCCGGAGCGGGCTCGGATGTCCGCGTCACCGCAGACCAGACGATCCTCGAGACGCGGCTCGGCGCGTGGGTGGCCAAGATCGAGGAGGCGCTCCGTTGAGCACCGGCGAGGACACCAGCGCGCAAGAGCTTGTCATCATCCGCCGGCGTGGTGGAGGCGAGGAGGCGGGCCACCACGGCGGTGTCTGGAAAATCGCCTATGCCGACTTCATGACGGCGATGATGGCGTTCTTCCTCGTCATGTGGCTGATCAATGCGTCAGACAAGCAGACGCTGGTTCAGGTTGCGACCTACTTCAATCCTCTCCGGTTGACCGACCGGGTGACCAGCACCAGGGGCGTGCACAACCTGGAGGCGGGAGCGCGCGGGCAGGAGGAGAACTCCGGTCCAACCAAGGACAAGAGCGGCACGACCGTTTCCGACAAGAAGGCCGAAGCAGGCGCCCCCAAGCTCACCGAGGAGGCGCTGTTCAAGGACCCCTATGGCATCCTGACCAAGCTTGCGATGCAGGCGAAGCGGGCCGATCCGGACGATCCAACGAGGGCCGCACCGCCAGCGAAGATCGAGATCGGCGAGGAGATCACGAAGGGGAAGGCCTACCGCGATCCGTTCGAGCCTCGGCACCGCAGGGATAGTCCGGGTAAGGCGGCGGTCGAGCCGGAGACCGCTCAACCGGACAAGCCGGAACCGGCGGCGGCACCCAGCGCTCCCCCGGTCCCGGCGGCCGAGCCCAATCAGGCAGCTCCCGCCCGAGAGCCGACGCCGCCACCGACGCTCGGCTGGGGTGCGAGTGAGAGCGCCGACTTCAAGAAGGCGCTGCAGGCTGCCCAGGAAAAGGCCGAGCGGGAGAGAAATCAACGCGCCGAGGAGACAAAGCAGGCCGAGAAGGCCGAGCGGGCGAAGATGGAGGACGAGATTCGCCAGGCCCTGAAGCAGGCGGCGCTCGGCATCGTCCCGAACATCGACATCACGGTCACCGAGGACGGCCTGCTCATCAGCGTCACCGACCGCCTCGACTTCGGCATGTTCCGCATCTCGTCAGCGGAGCCGCGTCCGGAGCTCGTGGTCGTCATGGAGAAGATCGCCAAGGTAATCGGCCCACGCAGCGAGCCGTTGATCGTTCGCGGGCATACGGACGGGCGGCCGTTCAAGTCTGGCAGCTACGACAACTGGCGGCTATCAACGGCCCGCGCGCACATGGCCTACCACATGCTGGTGCGCGGCGGCGTCGGCGAGCAGCGTTTCGAGCGCGTCGAGGGGCACGCGGACCGCAGCCTCAAGGTCGGCGATGATCCGGGCGCTGCCCAGAACCGCCGCATCGAGATCCTTCTGCGCAGGTCGAAGACATGACGCGCCGTAGGCCGGTCTTGCCGGCGACAGTGATGGCCGCGACCCTGCTGCTGGCGGTACCTGTCAGCGGTGAGGAGGCCGGCTCCAAACCCTTCGAGCTCGTGCGCTCGCTCAGGGCCGTGCAGGACCGTATCGCGCACGGCGATGCCGCAGCGCACGAAGGCCAGCGGCAACTCCTGGCGGAGATTGGGGCGAAGCTCGTTCGCGCCGACGCGGAAGCGTGGAAAGACCCGAGGAATGCGCGTGCCGGTGTTCTCTATGTGCTGAGCGGTGGCAATCCTGCCGTGCTTAAGAAACTCAGCGCCGCGGGCGAGCTTCCGGGGATCGATGAGACGCTGGTCAAGGGTGTGCTCGGCTACAGCGAGGGCCGCGGCGAGGATGCCGAGCTGCTGCTTTCGATCGACACGCGCCGGCTCGACCCGACGATCGCCGGCCATATCGCTCTGGTGCAGTCCGCGCTGATGACGCCGAAGGATGCCGCCAAGGCGCTGACATTCCTCGACGATGCGCGGATGAGGGCGCCGGGCACGCTGGTCGAGGAGGCGGCGCTGCGCCGCCAGGCGTTCCTCCTGCTCGCAGCCGGCAACCGCGACGGTTTCGAAGCGATGTCGTCGCGCTATCTGAGGCGCTTTGGGGACTCGGTCTACGCGCCAAGCTTCCGCACGCAGCTTGCAATGGAGGTAGTCGGGGAGAAGTACGCGGCCGATACCGCGCGATTGAAGCGGCTCGAGGCGATGCTTGCCGAACTCGGTCCGGACGAACGGCTGGACCTCTACCTTTCGATTGCGGCGGGGGGGATCGTGCTGGGCAAGTTCGAGATAGCGGCGATGGCCGGCGAGCACGCTTCGCGTCTTGCCGGGGACGCAACGGCTCTACGGGTGCGAGCGGAGCTCTATCGGGGCGCCGCCGTTGTCGTCACCGACGCTTACGAGAGCGGCCTTGCCTCGCTGAAGGGCATCGACAAGGGGCGGCTGGCCTCGGCCGACGGCGAGCTGCTCGAGGCGGCGCTGTTGCTCGCCGCGCAGCTCAGGATGTGGCCTGAGACGGCGGACAAGGCCGGCACGCCTCAGGACGTCGAGGCGAAGGCAGCTCACACGGAGCGGCCGGTCGTGCTGGCGACAGCCAAAGTGCTCGATGCCGCGAGCAAGCTCAACGGGCGGGTCGATCAGATGCTGAATGGGGCACCGAAATGACGAAAGCAGGTTCTGTCGCCGAGATGCCGATCGCGCCGGTCGATGCCTCGGCGCGGCGGTTGGGGGGTGCGAAGGGCGGCAACTCGGGGGAGCGCGCCGAACGTGATCCGTTCCCGGAGCTGTTGAGCCGGCTCGCCGACGGCGGAGCGGGACAAGCCCGGAAGCCGATGATGCGTGCCGAGGCTGGCGATACGGCTGAAGCGGATCGGGTCGTTAGCACGCGTTGGCGGCACGTGGGCCGCGTCGCTCCGTTCGACCAGGATGCTCCGCCGGCGGAAGGCCAAGTCGAGACGACGGCTCTCGAGCTGCCGCGGGCCGTAGACAGTGCGGCGGTGAGCAAGGTTCTGGCTGGTGAACCGCTGCCGGTGATGCCGCAGCCGATCCCGCAGGGTCCGACGACGGATGCGCGCGAGGCGACGGACGCGCCGTCGGAGGCTCCAGGCGAAGGGGAGGCCGGGACCCGGTTGCCGGATGTCGCGGCGCTGAAGGCTCAATTGTCCGCGAAGGGCGCACCGGCGGCAAACACCGGCATTGACGTCGAAGCAAAGGTGGCCGTGCTTCGCAGCGAGACGCACTTTGCGCCGATCGTCCTGTCCTCGCTGCTGTCCCGTGCCGTGGACCGGCCCGCCGCAGCGCCGGCTGCCGACAAGCTGGCCGTTGCGACAGAGGCGCTCGAGATGGACGCTCCCGGCGACCGCGTTGCGACGGGGCTTAGCGGCGACAAGCTGGAGCATCCCGTAAAGGCGGTGCCAGCCGGCAAGGATCGCGGCGACGGTGCCAACATGTTCGGCCGTTCGCGCAATGGGCGAGCACTACCTGCTGCCGATGGGGCGGCCGGGGAACGCGGCGCCGGCGGCACGGCCACGGGCGCGGAGGTGCGCGCAACGAGCGCTGGATTTGTGCCGCAGCCGGCGGGTCCCGTCGCTTCGCCGGTCCAGCAGATTGCGGACCGGATCGCCGCCGAGGTGACTGCGGCCGGCGGCAGCGCTCGCCGCGCGTCTCCGGCTGGATCGGCCGGCCAGCCAGCCGGCACCCAGGTCAAGGTGCTGCACATCGAGCTGCAGCCGGCCGACCTCGGCACGATCGAGGTTCGCCTTTCTCTGAAACACGATGCGCTGGAGCTGAAGCTCGAGGCGTCGCGGGCGGAATCGGCGGCGCTGATCAGCAGGGACAAGGATGCGCTTGCCGGTATGCTCCGCTCGGCGGGCTACCTGATCGACGGACTTACGGTGCAGATCGCAGATGCGGACCGCAGCGCGCTGACCAGCCAGTCCGGTGGGCAAGGAACGCACACGCCGCCGCAAAGCTCCACGCAGGGCCAGTCCGGCTCATCCAATCCGGATGCGCAGTCCGACCGGGCCGGGCGTCAGCCGGAGCACGACGATCGATCCAACTCTGCCAAGCGGGACGACA
>JBIOVC010000166.1:0-3785 GCA_044867545.1 Hyphomicrobiaceae bacterium
GCCGAGTGCCCCGATCTCGCCCTCCGCTCCACCTTCATCGTCGGTTTCCCAGGCGAGACTGAGGAGGACTTCCAGTTCCTGCTCGACTGGCTCAAGGAGGCGAGGCTCACCCGCGTCGGCTGCTTCAGGTACGAGGATGTCGACGGCGCCGCGGCCAATGACCTGCCCGGCGCCGTGCCGGAGGAGGTGAAGGAGGAGCGCTGGCACCGGCTGATGGCCGTCCAGCGTGCGGTGAGCACGGAGGTTCTGGGCCAGCGGATAGGCGCGGAGATCGAGGTCCTCATCGACGAGGTCGATGCCGAGGGCGCGATCGGCCGCTCTCACTGGGATGCGCCGGACATCGACGGCTGCGTGTTCCTGAACCGCGCCGGCGGCGTCAAGCCCGGCGATCTCGTCCGCGCCCGCGTCGTCGCTGCCGACGAGTACGATCTCTGGGCCGAGCCGGCCCTCCCCGACGGCGTCTCCCTCTCCCCCTCGTCGTTCACGAGGGGGAGAGTGTCGGGGTGAGGGGCAGGAACTTGCTCCGCAGAGCCCCCGATCTCACATCCTGAGCGCGCCCCTCGCCTTCGCCTCGCTCTCTGGTTCCACGTGAATCACGACCTCGGCGCCCTCGATTGCCCGCTCGAGCGCGGCCTCCAGCCGGTCGCAGATCTCGTGCGAGGTCGCGACCGTCATTCCGCCCGGCACCACCAGGTGGAACTCGATGAACGTGACACGCCCGGCGACCCGCGTGCGCAGGTCGTGCATCTGGAGCGCCCCGACCGCGTTGTCGGCGATCACCCGCCGGATCTCGGCGGCGACATCCTGCGCCACCGCCTCGTCCATCAGCCCGCTGGCCGAGCCCCGCATCAGCCGCCAGCCGATCCAGAGGATGTGGAGCGCGACGGCGGCGGCGAGCAGCGGGTCGAGGAACGCGAGCCCCGTGACGGTCGCCAGCAGCAGGCCAACGAGCACGCCGACAGAGGTGGCGACATCGCTGAACAGGTGCCAGCCGTCGGCGACCAGCGCCGGCGATCGCCATAGCCGGCCGCGGGTGATCAGGAACCAGGACCAGCCGGCATTGATGACGGTCGCCACCGCGTTGATCGCGATGCCTTCAAGCGGCTGGCTGAGCGGGCGCGGATCGCGCAGCGCACCAACAGCCTCATTGAGAATGAGCAGGGCAGCGACGATGATCAGCGCGCTTTCGAGCACCGCCGAGAAATATTCGGCCTTGTGGTGGCCGAACTGGTGATCGCGGTCGGCCGGCCGCGAGCCGACGCGGACCGCGATCAGCGCTGCCGCCGCGGTGATGACGTTGACGATACTCTCGAGCGCGTCCGAGTAGAGCGCGACGCTCCCGGTACGCAGATACGCCAGGTACTTGATCGTCACCACCACCAGCGCGACGGCGATGCTGACGTAGGCGATGCGTGAGAGCCTGGATGTCTGTGGCATGTTGGGACGGGAACGCTCAGCCTTCGGCGGTTCCATCAACACCGAGCCAATGCCACGGCATCCGGCCGCGCGCCAGCCCCGATTCGTCGCGGCGCCGTCCACAGGATCGAGCGGCCCGGCCGCTCGCCCGGCTCGAGCGAATCTGCTTGATGGCTACCCTAGTCGGCGCCCGCCCGTTCCGCATCGAGCGTCGTCCATGGAGAGCGGCGGGGAGGCGGGCGATGGCGAATTTCACGACTCACATTGCGGTTGGGACCCTGGTGAGCGGCTCGCTCGCGACGCTCACGGTCGCTGCCAACGTGATCTCGCCGGAGTCCCTGGTCGCCGTGACGCTCGCCGGCGTGTTCGGCAGCGTGCTGCCCGACATCGACCTGCGCGATTCGCGGCCGAGCCGCGCCTTCTTCTCCGGGCTCGGCATCTTCCTGTCGTTCTGCGCCCTGTTCGCCGTCGCACGCCGTTACTCGATCGCCGAGATGTGGATCATCTGGCTTGGCACCCTCATCGCTGTTCGATACGGGCTGCAGTTCATATTCCTGAGGTTTGCCGCGCACCGCGGCATCTGGCACTCGATCGTTGCCGCGCTCTTCTTCTGGTTCCTGACGGCGATCATCTTCCATCGCCTGCTCGGCTATCACGAAGGCGTGGCGTGGCTCGCCGGCGGCTTCCTATTCATCGGCTACATCACGCATCTCATCCTCGACGAGCTCTACAGCGTCGACGTCTTCGACACCCGCATCAAGGCCTCGTTCGGCTCCGCGCTGAAGCTGTACGACGGCAAGCACCTGGGCGATACGGCGGTGGTCACCGTGGCCGCGGTCCTCGCCTTCGCACTGGCCCCACCGGCAAAGCCGTTCATCGACGGCATCAGCTCGCCGCGGCTCTGGGTCGGTCTCCAGCATCGCCTGCTGCCGCAGCACAAGTGGTTCGGGCTGATCGGCGATACGAGGCGCGCGGACGAGCCATCGTCGGACATCACCACCGGATCGGTGGCTTTGCCGGCCACCGCGCCCAAGCCCGAGACGCCAGCCGCCGCGACTGCGAAGTGAGCGCACGCGGAGTGTGAGCTAGCCCGCCCGCCGCTGCGCAAGGCCCGCGAGATAGGTCTCGACCAGGTCGTCGACCAGCTCGTTGGCCGCTTCGATCGTCACCTGGCCGACCTTGTTCGTCGTCGACAGCGACGTCACGCCGTGCAGACCCGCCCACAGCGAGCGGGCCGAGCGCCTAAGGCGCACCGGATCATCCGAGCCGACCACGGGCGCGATCGCGGTCTCGAGCCGTCCGACCGTCGCCTCGAGCCGGTCCTGGTACCACTGCGGCAACGTGTCGGAGTGCGGGATGTGGTGCTCGAGCAGCACGTTCCAGAGTCGTGGCCGCTCGCGCGAGAACGCAAGGTAGGCATGGGCGAACCGGCGCACGGCGTCCTCCCCGAGGTCGCCGTCGAGCGCGGCCGCGAGCCGCTCATCGAGCGCGCCGAGGATGCGGCCCTCCACGTTGAGGATCAGATCGTCGAGGTTGTCGAAGAGATTGTAGAGCGTGCCCGGCGAGTAGCCGACTTTGCGGGCGATCTCGCGCGCCGAGAGCCCGGCGATGCCGTCGCTCTCGATGATCTCCTCGGCCGCATCGAGCACGAGCCGCCGGAGTTCGTCGGGCGTGTGTGCCGACCGTCGCCCCATCGATTAGCTCAAACCTCTCGCCACACCGCCAGTCGGGGTCGGCACGCCGTCCGTAAACGCATATTTTACGGCAAATACAACTCGAAGGTCAAAATTTGCCGCTGTCCTGGGGCCTTGATCCGGGCGGGCTGAAGCGCGCAGCTCTGCGCTCCTACAGGCACTTCTGGGAGTTGAACTCGACGCTGTTGGACAAGCGCGGCTTCAAATAGAAGACCTCCTCCATCTTGAATGTCGACTGGATGAACATGCGAAAGATCAGCGGCTCGTAGTCGTAGGTGACCTCAGCGACGATCGCGCTGGCGCCCTTGCCGAGGATGCCGTCCGGCATCGCGTACTTCTCGTTTGCAGCGTAGGAATGGACGCCGCCGTTGTGGTTGTAGGACCAGCACACCTTGGTGTCGGCCGCGTTGTTGATCGCGGAATAGACGTTGAGCACGGTCACCCTGAGGGGGAGGGCGTCGTACGGCGCGACGAGATGGTCGGTGATCTGCATGATGCCTTCGAGGTCGGCGGTCGTGAGCGACTTCTCGCGCGCGATGAGGTCGGCAGTGGAGCTTGCGACCTGCTGGACCCGGCGGTCGACCGTCAGGGCTTGGCTGAACTCGATCGTACCGATGAATAGGAAGACGATCATCGGTGCGACCATGGCGAACTCGATCGCCGCCATGCCCTCGA
>JBIOVC010000167.1:0-7276 GCA_044867545.1 Hyphomicrobiaceae bacterium
CGAGCGAGTTCTGCACCCGCTCCTGCGGCTCGCCGAAGTCCTCGCCGAAGAAGCGGCGGAAGAACGGGTCATTGGCGAACGGTGAGACGAACGTCTGCACGCGGGACCGGACATAGACGTTGACGACCGCTGGCGCCGCCCGCTTCACGATCGGCGCGAACGAGTATTGCGCGGCCTCCCGCGAGGCGGGCGGCGTCTTGAGCTGTGCCCATGCGCTATCCCCCGCGCCGACGATCAGCAGCGCGCCGAGCACGGCAAAGAGCCTGATATGGGAACCGTGGGCCATGTCTGGAATCCTGAGATGAGTCCCGTCGGCCGGACCGTCTGCAGACATAGCCGACCTTGCCACTGTATAGGAGAGGCGGATGGCGGTTTGAAGCCGCAAGCAGTGATTGTCCGGCGGTCGCGCACTGGATATGGCAGCATCTGATCGTCAGCACAGAGCCGTCCACGTCCGCATCGAGGGCCGGGTGCAGGGTGTCGGCTTCCGCGCGTGGACAAGCACGGAGGCCGACGCGCTCGGTCTGACAGGCTGGGTGAGGAACCGCCGCGACGGCGCCGTCGAGGCGGTGTTCCATGGCAGTGAGGAGGCGGTCGTGGCGATGCTCGCCGCCTGCCGCGCCGGCCCGCCCGGCGCGCGCGTCGATGCCGTCGAGATCATGGGCGAGGGCGTCGGCGTATTCCACAGCTTCGAGGTGCGGCCGACCGCCTGATCGCCTGGGTTCAGTCGAACTTGGCGGCGACGCGGCGCAGCCCGGAGAGGATCGGCTCGTAGGCTTCCTCGTCACGCGCCTCCGGGTAGAGCATGTAGACGGGATAGACGAACTTGCGCCCGCGCGTGGGCCGCTTGAGCCGCCCGCGTGCGATGTAGGGACGCACCAGCCGCGCTGGGAAGTAGCCCGATCCCGGGTTCGCGACCAGGTAGTCGATGCCGATCGGACCGAGATCGAGGTTGAGGCCGGGGTTGGTGAGGTCGGGGTAGGCCGCCGCGTGATCGAGCTGGAAGTCCTGGCCCCACTCCATGAACACGTAATCGTGCGCCGAGCGCCGCCCGCCGCTGCGCGCGCTCGTCACCAGCACGAACTCCTCGTCGAACAGGTGCTCGATGACGACGCCCGGCGGCTGCACCGGACGGTACATCACGGCGAGATCGAGCGTGCCCTCGACCAGCCGCTGGGTCAGCACCGACGGCAGCGCCGCGCTTGCCGAGACCGCGATGTCGGGGATCGTTCTCCGCATCCAGGCCAGCCATTTCAGCAGGAATCCGTCCCATAACGAGAGCGTCGCACCGACCGCCAGGTGGTCGCGGTGCTGGTCGGTGAGCCCGACCTCGAGCTGGGCATGCTGCCACACCCGCACCAGCGCCAGCGCGTGCTTCTGGAACTGAGCACCTGCTGCCGTCAGCGCGGCGCCGCTCTTCGACCGCTCAAACAGCGGCCGCCCGAGTTGGTCCTCCAGACCCTTCATGCGCGCGCTGACGGTAGACTGCGTGATGTTGAGTTTGCGCGCCGCGTCGATGAAGCTGCCGGTCTCCGCGACGGTCAGGAAAGTGCGTGCAAGGGTGATGTCCATCGTTGAAGTAATGTTGTGAACGTCCGCGAACCGCGGTAACAGGAGCGCTGCCGCACTCCGCTATCTATCGAAATCATCGATAGCAGTCACCGGAAAATTCCGTTTGAATGCGGCACGGAATCTAAAGCACAGTGCGAGCGTCCCGACTCGGGTCGGGTCGTAGCCTCGTCAAGGGGCACAAAAGAAGGACGTAAGACAATGAAGGCCAAGACTGCAAAGAAGCCTGCGAAGAAGGCGACGAAGAAACCGGCTGCGAAGAAGAAGAAGTAACTCGCAGCACCGATTCGCCGTTTGGGAGCTGGTCGTGGAGTTGCGTGCAGCATTCGCGGCTAGCGCTTTTGCCCTGGCGACCTTCGGTGCGGACATCGCGGCCGCGGTGTCCATCACCAACCGAGACGACCACGACCACAAGGTCACCGTCGTCGAGGACCAGAGCACCAAGGATCACATCCTGAAGCCTTCGGCAGTGCTCGAAGGGGTCTGTGGCAAAGGTTGCGTTGTCCGCTTGAACGACAGCGAGAACGACGAGTACGAGCTCGAAGGGACCGAGGTCGTTTCGATTGAAGGCGGCTACCTGTACTACGACGGTACGGACGCGCCGGCCGAGCCTGTGCCCGAAGAGGGCAAGGCGGGCGAGCCCAAGCGGTAGAGACTTCAAGAGTTCCGGCGCCCGGGTCTGATGCATCGGCCCGGGCGCCAGTGATTCTATCGGGCAGGCATCAAGGCCTGCAGCTCGGGCAGTGCGACGTCCCTGGTCGGCCCGAAGCGGCGCTCGAACGCGCCCCTCAGCGCTCTATCCACATCTTTCATGCGCGCATCGACGCCGAGCCGGGCGAGGCTTGTGACGCCGGCATCGGCGATGCCGCACGGCACGATGCCGGAGAAGTGCTCGAGCTCCGGATCGACGTTGAGGGCAACCCCGTGCAGGCTCACCCAGCGCCGGAGCCGGATGCCGAGCGCGGCGATCTTGGCGTCCGATCCGGCATCGCGCGCGGCTTGCTCGACCCAGATCCCGATCCGGCCCGGCCGGGTCCCGCCTCTGACGCCGAGGTCCGCGAGTGCATCGATCAGCCAGCCCTCGAGCGCGGCGACGAACGCGCGCACGTCGCGCCCGCGCCGGTTGAGGTCGAGCATGACGTAGGCGATGCGTTGGCCGGGACCGTGATAGGTGTAGCGTCCGCCACGGCCCGCTGCGAACACCGGGAACCGGTTGGGTAAAAGCAGCTCCTCGGCGCGCGCGCTGGTGCCGGCGGTATAGAGCGGCGGATGCTCCAGCAGCCAGACGAGCTCGCTCTCCGCCCCGGCCGCGATCCGCTCGGCGCGCTGCTCCATGAGTTCGACCGCAGCCGGATAGTCGACCGGCGCCGCGCTCACCGCCCATTCGACGGTGCTCGCACCGGCGCTCGCTGCCGGCGCAATGTGTGCCGTAACGCTGTCGCTCTCGGGCCTGTGCATCGGCAAAGCTTAGCCCCGATGCCCTCGGAAGGCACGCGGGCACCGGAACATATTGCGTTCCCGGATACGTTCTGTTAGGGCAAGCCACCTCGGCGGGGCGGCCCCAAGTCTGCCCCGCCGGATGTCTTCGACGGGCGGTTCCGCTCGTCCTGCCGGCGGTCGTGGCGGAATTGGTAGACGCACTACTTTGAGGTGGTAGCGGGGCAACCCGTGGAGGTTCGAGTCCTCTCGACCGCACCAGCGCTGTTCACGCGCTGAGGATCGGCGCTTCTCATCATTGATGCTCCAAGAGCGAGCCGCCGCCTAATCAATCCGCGCGCTGCATGGCGCGCGGCCTCAACCGCGCGGCGGGCGTTTCCACGAGGTGCCAGGACGCTACGGCGGCGGCGAGTGTGATGGCGAAAGCGCCGACCACCAGAGCAGGACCCGGGGGCCCGCCGCCGTGCCCGCGAAGGAGCATCAGAACCGGATAGTGCCAGAGATAGAACCCATAGGAGATCACGCCTAACCACGCCAGCGGAGCCAACTGCAGGAGGCGGACGAGGCCCACCGCATGGCCCGAGGCAATGGCCGCGATCAAGATCGTGGCGGCCAGCGCTATGAACCAGAGGCCGCCCGCATAGACCAGCGGATGCCGCCATGGGAGCAGGGCGGCAGCGAGGATCAGGCTGACGACTGCAAGCGGCCAGGCAAGAGCCAGTCTTCGCCACTCGGCCTTGCCGGCCAATGCCAGCGCGCAGCCGAGCAGTAGACCGTCGGCATGCGTGTCGAAGCCGTTGTAGAGGCGTGGCACCGATGCCCCGGTGGCGAACAGAAATCCCCGCCAGGCGCCGGACGCCAGAGTGAGCCCAACGACAATGACGAGGGCCGTCTCGCGCCGGACCCGCAGCAGCATGAGCAGAGCGAGCGGCCACAGCAGGTAGAACTGCTCCTCGATTGCCAGCGACCACGTGTGCCCCAGGATGCGGGGAAAGTTGGAGAAGGCCCGCGTCCAGTTCGACACGTACAATGCTGCCGGGATCACCTCGGTCTTCCACAGGTCCGGTCTCGCGGCAAACACGACGATCAGGAGCGGCACCAGGGCAGGCGCCAGACGAAGTGTGCGCCGCCAATAGAAAGTGAGCACAGCGATGGAGTTCCTCCGATCGGCTTCCTCGGCAAGCTTGAGCGTGATGAGGAATCCGCTCAGCACAAAGAAGACGTCGACGCCGATCCAGCCACCGGTAAACCCCGGCACGCGGGCGTGAAACGCGAAAACGAACAGGGCGGCAACCGCACGCAGCCCGTCCAGTCCCTCGATCCGCTGCAATTCGTGGCCCCCGAAAAGTGCTGATGGCAAATGAAAGTGACGACGCAAGCCGCAGAGTAGGCCGCAGTCGGAAGTTTGTCGCCCTCCAACGCGGTCCGCTCCGAGGAATCTCGAGCCACTGGTTCTGACGCAATCGTCTCTGCCGGCACGTGCGTCCTGAAGAAACCGCGAGCTGCGGCTGCAAGCTTAGGCAGCCATTAACCGGATTCATGCAATTCCATCAATTACGTGTACCGGAGTGCGCAGATCGCGCGTGAAGACCGGACGCCGAGCGCACCCGATCCCGTGGTCAGCCCCCTGGCAGTGGATAGGCAACCCATGCGCGTCAGTGCCGATGACATCGCAATTACCGCCGTTCCGGCGCTCCGCTACCGCGACCTGCCGGCCGCGATCGAGTGGCTGTGCGGGACCCTCGGCTTCGAGCAGCAACTCGTCGTCCGCGAGGATGACGGCGCCATCCGTTACGCCGAGCTGACGCTGGGCAGCAGCATGGTGATGCTGGTTCCCGTGCGGAGCTCCGCGTTCGACGACCTCATGGTGCAACCGGACGAGATCGGCGGCGCCGAGACCCAGCTCTGCTATTACTTCGTGTCCGATATCGATGACTATTTCGACCGTGTATGCGCCGCGGGCGCCGAGATCGCCCTCGACCTGACCGACACTCATCATCGCGGGCGCGGCTTTTCCTGCCGCGATCCGGAAGGCCACCTCTGGAGCTTCGGCAGCTACGATCCCTGGGCCCGCCGATCGAATGCCCGTGAGGGCGTGCGGCGCTCATCGGTCCGGACGGCGCTGCCGGTCGGCATGGGACTGGCGGCGATCGTAGTCGTGGCGGCAGCGCTTTGGGCTTTCGGCACTGGCCGTTACGCCGAGCCCGCGCACGCATCGCTGTCCACGGCGAGCCTGCCTCTCGCCAAGGGAGAGCAGAGCGCCGCCGTCTCTACCTTCGATCAGCGCGCGCTCGAGACGGCCGAAGAGGCTGTGCGCAAGACCCAGGCGGAGCTTGCGCGCGCCCTCGCCCGCGCCAAGGAGGGCGAGCAGGCCGCGGCCGACCTGCGCACCGCTCTGGCTGCTGCCTACACGGCCCAGGAGGCGGCCGAGCGTGCCCGCCGCGACAGCCTCGCCGAGCTCTCCCGTCAGCAGGCCGCCAGAGAGGCGGCTGAGAAGTCGCTCAAGGGCGCGGACGACAAGCTCGCGCTCGAGCGCAGTCAACGTCGCGTCGCCGAGCGCACGGCGCGCACGCTGCGGCTGCAACTGTCCTACGGGCGGGGCAGTACCGCCCGCAAGTATAAGGGCGGCGCCTCCAGCCTGTTCGAATCCTGGATAGAGGCCGATTAAGGCTGAAGTAGCCGAGATCGGACACCGGTTGCCTGCGAACTCATCCTGCGACATGATCCGGCCGCGCCACGGCGCATTGGCCGTCGATTTCGAGCGTCGCAACCGAGGTTACCGGCAAGATGGCGGATGCTCGGAAGCCAGGGGCAAGCATGCCTGTTCGCGTAGTGCCCGTCATTCTTTCCGGCGGCTCCGGCACGCGGCTTTGGCCGCTGTCGCGGGCGATGTACCCCAAGCAGTTCATCCGCACGTTCAACGGCGAGGGCCGAAGCTTCCTCGGCGCGACACTGGCCCGCCTGCGGTCCGAGCAGGGCTTCGAGCTGCCGCTCCTGCTCTGCAACAATGATCACCGCTTCCTGGTGAAGGCCGAGATCGAGACCTCGGGCGTCAAGCCCGAGGCGATCGTGCTGGAGCCGGTCGCGCGCAACACCGCACCGGCGATCGCTGTCGCCGCGCTGATTGCCGAGCGCAAGTCGCCCGGCTCGGTGATCGCCGTGATGCCGTCTGATCATACCATCGCCGACGAGGCGCGCTTTGCTGCCGCCGTCAAGCAGGCAGCCGCCATCGCCGCCTCCGGCAGGCTCGTGCTGTTCGGCATCGAGCCCAACGTGCCCCACACCGGCTATGGCTACATCCGCCGGGGCAAGCCCTTCGACGGCACCGAGGGCAAGGCGTTCGAGGTGGCGGCGTTCGTGGAGAAGCCCGACCGCGAGACCGCGGAACGGTATCTGAGCGAAGGCGGCTACTACTGGAACAGCGGCATCTTCGTGCTCGACGTCCGCACCTTCCTCGGGGAGCTGGCAAGGCTCGCGCCCGGCGTGCTCGAGGCAGCTCGCGCGAGCCTCGACGGCGCTCGCGAGGACTTGGGCTTTTTGCGCCTCGACGGCGCGGCGTTCGCCGCGAGCCCCGAGATCTCCGTCGACTACGCGGTGATGGAGAAGACCGGGGCAGCGGTCGTGCTGCCGATCGACGTCGGCTGGAGCGATATCGGCTCCTGGTCCTCGCTTTGGGAGCTGTCTGCCCGGGATGCGTCAGGCAATCACGTGCACGGCGACGCCCTGCTCGAGGACACGCACAACTGCTATGTCCACAGCGAGAAGTCGCTCGTCTCGACGCTCGGCGTGGAGAACCTCGTGATCGTCGACACGCCCGACGCATTGCTGGTCGCCGACAAGTCGCGCACCCAGGAGGTCGGCAAGCTCGTCCAGCGCCTGCGGCAGTCGAACCGCAAGGAGCAGGAGCAGCACCTCGTCAACCATCGGCCGTGGGGCTACTTCGAGACGCTGTCGGTCGGCGGCCGTTTCCAGGTCAAGCTCCTGCACGTCGAGCCCGGCGGCAAGCTCTCCATGCAGATGCACCACCACCGCTCCGAGCACTGGGTGGTCGTGCAGGGGACCGCCAGGGTCGTGGTCGGCGACACCGAGCAGCTCGTGCGCGAGAACGAGAGCGTCTATATCGTCGCCACCCAATGGCACCGCCTGGAGAACCCCGGCAAGGTGCCGCTCGAGCTGATCGAGGTGCAGATCGGCACCTACCTCGGCGAGGACGACATCATCCGCAGCGACGATGTCTACAACCGCGCGCCGGAGGAGACGAAATAGCCGG
>JBIOVC010000168.1:0-3517 GCA_044867545.1 Hyphomicrobiaceae bacterium
TCAACGAGCAACTCTCATCGAAGGGGCGCGCCGGCAACGTGAAGCGCCGGCTCGACGAGGCGGCCCGACTCGCGGCGGTCGTCAACCTGCCCGGCCGGTCGCGGCGCAACGTGCACCACCACTACGACCACCCGGCCGACTTCTACCGCTGCTTCCTCGACGAGGACATGCAGTACTCCTGCGCCTACTTCACCTCCGAGAACGTCACGCTGGAGGAGGCCCAGGAAGCCAAGAAGCGCCACATCGCTGCCAAGCTCGACATCCGCCCCGGCCATCGCGTGCTCGACATCGGCTGCGGCTTCGGCGGCACGGCGCTGTTCCTCGCCCGCAACTACGGCGTGCATGTCACCGGCATCACGCTCAGCACCGAGCAGCACAAGATCGCGCGCGAGCGGGCCGCCAGGCTGGGGCTCACCCGGCTCGTCGACTTCCGCCTGGAGGACTACCGGCGCGTGCACGGCGTGTTCGACCGCATCGTCTCGGTCGGCATGTTCGAGCATGTGGGCCGTCCGCACTACCGGCAGTTCTTCTCGCGCCTCGGCACGCTCCTCGCCGAGGACGGCGTGGCTGTGCTCCACACCATCGGACGCTACCAGTCGCCCTCGCCCATCAATGTCTGGATACGGCAGAACATCTTCCCCGGCGCCTATCTGCCGAGCCTGTCGCAACTGGTGCCGCTGCTCGAGAAGGAGGAGCTCTGGCTCGCCGACTTCGAGAACCTGCGCCTGCACTACGCCGCAACACTCAACGAGTGGAGCCGGCGCTTCCAAGCGAACCGCGAGCGCGTGCGCACCCTCGATCCGGCCGTCTACGACGAGCGCTTCTTCCGCATGTGGGAGTTCTATCTGCAATCGTGCGAGTCGGGCTTCCGCTATAGCGGCCTCACGGTCTTCCAGCTGCAACTTGCCAAGAGGATCGACGCCCTCCCCATCACGCGCGACTACATGATGGCCGAGGAGCGTCGCCTGGCTGCGGAGGCCGCCGGAGGTAGCGGCACGCGCGCGGCGGGCGAATAGACGGCGAGTGGAGATTCGGCCTCGCGGAAGAGAAATCCGGCGCTGCCGCGGGTCGGTGTGCATTGTGGTGATGAGTCCACGCTGGCCGGCGAATACCACCGCAGGGGAGTGGCGAGGGGAGGCGGAATCGGGCGAAGCCTCGCCTCATGACCAACACCGCTCCCGCCCGCCGCACCGCCTCGGAGGCTCTCAAGGACGCCGCCAGGGATCCAGCCTCGCTCGAGGCGCCGCACTTCCGGGCGGCGCCTCACAACCTGGAGGCCGAGCAGGCGCTGCTGGGTGCCATTCTCGTCAACAACGAGGCGCACGATCGGGTCTCGGGCTTTCTGCAACCGATCCACTTCTACGATCCGTTGCATGCACAGATCTACGAGACCGCAGCCACACTGATTGCCGCCGGCAAGCAGGTGACACCCATCACGCTCAAGACCTTCTTCGAGAACGCAGAACCGATCAGCTCGGGCCTCAGTGTCCCGGCCTACCTCGGACAACTGGCGGCCAACGCCACCACCATCATCAACGTGCGCGACTACGGCCGCACCATCTACGACCTCTCGATCCGCCGACAGCTGATTATGATCGGCGAGGATGTGGTGAACAAGGCCTACGACAGCCCAGTCGATTTTGCGCCCAAGGAGCAGATCGAGGAGGCCGAGACGCGGCTGTTCTCGCTGGCCGAGACCGGCAAGTACGGCCAGGGCTTCGCGAGCTTCCACAGCGCACTGACGACGGCCATCGAGATGGCCAACAACGCCTACCAGCGCGACGGCGGCCTCTCCGGCATCTCCACGGGCTTGAGGGGGCTCGACAGCAAGCTCGGCGGCCTGCAGCCCTCCGACCTCGTCATCCTGGCCGGCCGCCCCTCCATGGGCAAGTCGTCGCTGGCCACCAACGTCGCCTTCAACATCGCCAAGGCGCGCATCCGCTCGCTGCAGGAGAAGCCGCACCTGCGGCCCGACGACCCCTCCCACGACGGCGCCGTGGTCGGTCTCTTCTCGCTGGAGATGTCGGCCGAGCAGCTCGCCACGCGCATCCTGTCGGAGCAGGCGGAGATCCCCTCGGAGAAGATCCGCCGCGGCCTGATCGACGAGGCCGAGTTCAAGCGGCTCGTGAAGGCCAGCGAGGACATGGCCACCCTGCCGTTGTTCATCGACCAGACCGGCGGCTTGTCGGTGGCCCAGCTCGCGGCCCGCGCGCGCAAGCTCAAGCGCCAGCAGAACCTGGGGCTCATCATCGTCGACTACCTGCAGCTCCTCACCGGCTCCATCAGGCGCGCCTCGGAGGGCCGCGTGCAGGAGGTGTCGGAGATCACCACCAGCCTCAAGGCGCTGGCTAAGGAGCTGACTGTGCCGGTGGTCGCGCTGTCGCAGCTCTCGCGTGCGGTCGAGAACCGCGAGGACAAGCGCCCCCAGCTCGCCGACCTGCGCGAATCCGGCTCCATTGAGCAAGATGCCGACGTGGTGATGTTCGTGTTCCGCGAGGAGTATTATGTTGAGCGCACCAAGCCGGCGGAAGGCACGGCGGAGTTCCAGACCTGGATGGCCAAGATGCAGGCCGTCAGCGGCAAGGCCGAGGTGATCGTCGGCAAGCAGCGCCACGGCCCGGTCGGCACCATCGAGCTGCAGTTCGACGGGCGCTACACCCGCTTCTCCGACCTGGCGCACGACACCTACATGCCCGCGAGGACGCATTGACGGAACGGACAGCGACGACGGAGACGCCTCGGGCCAAGGCTCAGACCCGGGCACCGATCCCGCTGTCCGCGCGCGCTGTCCTCACGGTCGACCTCTCCGCCCTGCGCGCCAACTGGGCGCGTTTGAACGAGGTGTCGGGGCGCGCGGAGTGCGCCGGCGTGCTCAAGGCCGACGCCTACGGGCTCGGCCTCGCGCCCATCGCCCGCGCCCTCACCAACGAGGGCTGCAAGACCTTCTTCGTCGCCACCGTTGACGAAGGCCGCGCCGCGCGCGAGGTGCAGCCGGGCGCCACCGTCTATGTCCTGGACGGCCTGCTGCCGGGCGCCGAGGCGCACTACGCGGGCTTCGACCTGCGCCCGGTGCTGTCGGGCCTCGCCGAGGTGCGGGAATGGGCAGCCTACTGCCGCTCGCGCGGACGGCCGCTGCCGGCCGCCCTTCATATCGACACCGGCATGAACCGGCTTGGCATGCCGGAGGACGAGTTGCATCGGCTCGTCGCGGAGCCGGGCCTGCTCGCCGCCTTCGACCTCACCCTGGTCATGAGCCATCTCGCCTGCGCCGACGAGCCGGCCAATCCCATGAACCAGCGCCAGCGCGAGCGTTTCAACGCGCTCCGCGCCCTGCTGCCGCCCGCCCCGGCGAGCCTCTCCAACTCGGGCGGCACCTTCCTCGGCCCCGGCTATCACTTCGACGTGGTGCGGCCCGGCATCGCCCTCTACGGCGGGCGCGCGCACGAGGACAAGCCCAACCCCATGCGCACCGTGGTGCGGCTCACCGCCAAGATCCTGCAGGTGCGCGAGGTGATGC
>JBIOVC010000169.1:0-8460 GCA_044867545.1 Hyphomicrobiaceae bacterium
CCCCAGGGGTGCAAGCTCGTCGGCATCGAGCTGATCGAGGAAGCGACCATGCTGCCGAGCTTCCGGCACCCGCTGCGCGCGGCCTATGTGCTCGGTCCGGAACGCGGATCGCTGTCGCCCGCGCTGCTCGACCGGTGCGATCACGTCGTGCGGATCCCGACGCGCTTCTGCATCAACGTCGCGGTCGCCGGCGCGATCGTGATGTATGACCGGGTTCTGTCGCTCGCGCCGTTCGCCGAACGACCGGTCGCTGAAGGTGGCGTGGCCGTGCCGAAACAGCCGCACGTCTTCGGTCCACCGGTAGCGCGCCGGCCGGGGTGACAGCGGCAACCGCAATCCCCTATAAAGTCTCCGTCGAGACTCGAGGGGTGCGTGTGAGGATCGGCCAAACCAACCCGTGTGGAGGGACCCGTGCGCGGCTTGGCAACAAGAGCAGCTATTGCGGCACTACTGCTGACGCTTGCGGTGGCGCATGTGCACGCGCAGGCGGTCAAGCTCGTCAACCGGTTCAGCGACTGGAAGGTCTACGCGCACGACAGCCCCGCGGCGCGGATCTGCTTCGCCGCCGCGCAGCCCAACGCCACAGAGCCTGCCGGCGCGCGCCGCGATTCGATCTATTTCTACGTGTCGGCCTGGCCGAAGGACGGGGTGAAGTCCGAGATCAGCGTCAAGATCGGCTACCCACTCCGTAAGGGATCGGCCGTCACGGTCACCATCGGCACGACTGCATTCAACCTGTTCACCGACGACGACAAGGCTTTCGTCGCGGACCAGAACGCGGAGCTGAAGCTGATCGAGGCGATGAAGAAGGGCGACGTGATGGTCGTGCGCGGCACGTCGCAGCGCGGAACGCAGACAACCGACACCTACTCGCTCGCCGGGGTCAGTCAGGCGCTGCAGGCGGTCACGGCCGGCTGCACATAAGAGCCCGAATCATCCCTACGCCGACACCCGGCTCTTCTCCTTGGCGAACGGACTCAGGCCGAGCCACTGCTGAATGGAATCCGCAATGCTGCGCTCGCCGATCAGCTCGATCTGGCCGCTGTCGAGCTCCTTGCGGACCGACGTGACGCCCATCCAGACTGCGGTCAGGCTTTTCAGCGAGCTCTTGACGTGAAGATCGACGTCGAAGCCCGGGTTGGTCGAGCAGAGGTCGACCTTGCCGGACTCGATGACCAGCCACCATGAGCGCTTGGCGGGATTCACCTCGGGGAACAGGAAATTGATCGTGCAGCGGCGCGGCGGCAGCGGCGTCGGGTTGAGGTTGCGCCGCATGTCCCACATCAGCAGCGACGGATCGAGGTTCTTCAGCGAGAGCGAAGACTCGACCCAGCGCTGGCCCCAGATGCCGAGCGACATAACTATCGAGCGAAGGTCCTCGCCGGCTTCGGTCAGCTTGTAGTCGAAGATGCCCGGCTGGACGGTCGGCACGGCAACGACGACTCCGGCCTCCTCCAGCTCCTTCAGCCGTTTGGACAGCAGCGTCGGCGAGATCAGGGGCAGGCCACGGCGCAGATCATTGAACCGGGTCGAGCCGCAAAGCAGCTCGCGGATGACGAGCGCCGTCCATCGTGAGCAGACGATCTCGGCCGCCATCGCGACCGGGCAGAACTGCCCGTAGCTCGGCTGATCCGGGATCGGGCTCGTTGTGCGCTTTCTCACTGCACCCATGATCGGCCTTCTCTATCCTGATCCTGGACCGGCGGTACAGATACTGTACCGGTACACGTCATCGGCGTCACGGTCTGTGCCGTCCGGGACTGCGCGAAAACGCGCAAATCGGCTGGAGTTCCGTGCGCCGCGGCCCCGGCGGGCAGGTTGCCCGCGGGTACAGTTACTGGACTGGATGGCCGACGCTAGTGTCGTCCATCATGGCCGCGAGCAAAATGTCCAAGCCCAATGGAGACGTGATCATGTCAGCCACAGCAGTCAAGGCCGGCAGCGTGAGGACGCCTATCGAAATCGCCCGCGAACTCGGCCCCGTGTTCGCCGAGCGCGCCAGGGCGACGGCGGACGAGGACCGCTACGTCGCGGAGAACATGGCGCTCATCAGGACCTCCGGCCTGGTCGAAGCGGGCGTGCCGCGCGAGCTCGGCGGCGGCGGAGCGGATGCCGACGAGCTTGCCGCCATGCTCAGGGAACTTGCGAAGCATTGCGCCTCGACAGCGCTCGCCTTCTCGATGCACACGCACCAGGTGGCGGTCCCTGCCTGGCGCTGGAAGCACCAGAAGGTGGCGGCGGTGGAGCCGCTGCTGAAGCGGATCGCCGGCGAGCGCATCCTGATGCTGTCGAGCGGTGGCTCGGATTGGATCGCGGGCTCCGGAAAGGCTGAAAAGGTCGACGGCGGCTATCGCATCCGCGCGCGCAAGGTGTTCGCCTCGGGAGCGCCGACGGGCGATCTGCTGATGACGAGCGCGGTGCTCGAGCCGGAGGACGGCAGCGGACCGACGGTGCTGCACTTCGGCGTGCCGATGAGCTCGCCGCAGGTGAAGATCCTGGAGACGTGGCGCACGCTCGGCATGCGCGGAACCGGCTCCCACGACATCCAGATCGAAGGGCACGTCGTGCCCGAGGCAGCCGTGGCGTTGAAGCGCAAGTCCGGCGAGTGGCATCCGATCTTCCAGGTCATCGCCACGATCGCCTTTCCGCTGGTCTACGCCGTCTATCTCGGGGTGGCGGAGAACGCGCGCGACATCGCGATCGGTCTGGTGAAGCGGAAGGGGGTCGGCAGCCACACGCTCGAGCAGATCGGGCGCATGGAGACTGAGCTCGCCGGGGCGCGGCTCGCGTACGAGTCGATGATGGCCGCCGTCCGCCTCAACGCGCCGTCGGCAGATACCATCAACCAGGTGATGATTGGAAAGCGGCTCCTGACCAGCCATGCGATAGCCGCGGTGGAGCATGCGATGGAGGCTGCCGGCGGCGCAGGTTTCTACCGCGCGGCAGGGCTCGAACGGCGGTTCCGCGACATTCAGGCGGCCCGCTATCACCCGCTGCACAATGGCCCGCAGGAAGAGTTCGCCGGCGCCATGGCTTTGGGAATGCCGACCGACCGGATCTTCTGAAAACGACTGCGGGCGCGGCTGGTATGGCCGCGTCCGCACTGTCTTCGTTCGCCTCAGCTCACCTTCTTGCGGTTGGCCGCGAGCCGCCGATCGACGAGCGCGACCTGGGCGTCGATCGCGGGATGGCTCAGGCCCTTCTGCTTCGCAATCAGCTGAACCAGCTTGTCGGCGCGCTCGATGTAAGGCGCGCCGTTCTGCAGCGCGCGCGCCGCCGAGGCTGGACGCGTCAGGGACTGGGCGGCGGCGGCATATTTCTCGAACGGCACGAGATCCTCAGGCTTGGCGCCGAGCTTGACGCAGAGATTGAACACGAAGTCGTAGACCGACTTCGAGGTCGCGAGATCGGAGTGCACCGCCTCCTGCGCCGTACGCATGCCGTCCTCGGTGACGCAGCGGTAGTTGCCGGCGAGCAGCATCGCCCATTTGGCCAGCGGCACCCAGATCGAGTCGTAGGCCTTGAGCTTCACGGGGAGCTCGATCTTGCCCTCCGGCGTATCGAAGCGCGCGGCTTCGACGTCCTTCTCCAGGTTACGGATGATCTCAGTGTCCTTGTTGTCCTCGAATCTCGCGCACTTGAAGTTGGTCGGCAGCGTCACCAGCAGCTCGTTGGCCTTGCCGTCGGGCGGACGGATCGCCTGTGGGTCGGGGCTGTTCAGCGTGATCTTCTTTGGATCGACCGAGTCCCAAACGGTCGGATCGGTGTAGGCTGCCTTCAGCGGCTCGTAGTCGAGGCCCGGGATGCGCTTGATGTAGGGCAGCGGCGGCATGTTCATGATCGACATGCAGGGCACGCGCGACTTGCCTACCGCATCGAGCAGCTCACGCACGCCGGCCGATCGGTACTGCGGCTCCTGCATGCACAGGCCGATGAGGTCGTACTGCTTGGGGTCCACGCCGGTCGCGGGGCCGGCAGTGACTTTGCCGGGCAGCTTCCGCGACTCGAGCAGCACCGGGTCCTTGCGGCCGCGCACCGGCAGCTTGACCCTGAACCCCTCGGCGTTGATGAGGTCGGCCTCGGCCGGCAGGCAGACGAGATGGATCGAATGGCCGCCGAACAGCAGCTTGGAGGCGAGCAGCGACCCGTAGGACGCGCCCATGAGCAGGATGTTGTACGGCTTGGCCATGGAAGCGCTCTCCCTGTGTCGTGTTGAGTTGGGGCCCGGCGGATCGCGACAGCCCCGAACCCAGGACGATGATGCTAGTAAGGAAGGCCGGGAAGCGCAAACGCCACCGTCGCCGCACCCGGCAATCCGACGCGCCTCTACTTCCTGCGCAAGGTGACATAGAGCGCGCCGGCACCGCCGTGACGGACGTGCGCAGCGGTGAAGCCTATGATGAGAGCGGAGAGCTCCGGCTCGGCCAGCCAGCGCGGCACATTGGTCTTCAGCACGCCGCGGTCGCGCCCGGTTGCATCCGTGGGCTCGGATGATGTGCCGCGAGGCGGTCCGCCTTTGCCGGTGATGATGAGCACCGTCCGGCATCCATTGGCGCGGGAGCGTTCGAGGAAGCTGCGGAGCGCCCTATGCGCCTCGGCCTGGCGCATGCCGTGCAGGTCGATGCGGGCGTCGATCTCGATGCGGCCGGCGGCAATCCTGCGCGTGCTGCGGCGATCGAGCGGGGCAGGCGCCGGACCAGGCCGGGCATCCTGCCGCGCTGGTGCCGGCTTTGCCCGACCCTGTGCCTCCGAAGGTGCCTTGGCGCCTGCGAGGCGACGCTCAATAGCGCGATCGGCTGCCGGAGATGCCTTCTGGACCCGGGCCTTGCCGCGGGCGGGCTTCACCCCCTTCGTCACGTGATCCCAGAGCGCTTCCTCCTCGGCAGTGAGGCTCGAGGCCCGCGGCGCATCCTTGCCGTGCCGCGTGCTCATGGCCCCGCTACTCCGGTTTTCACATCGTTGGGCAGCAGCACGAAGAAGTTTCCGACGTGCTTGGTGACGCCGGCGAGCTTGCCGGCAGTGCTGCCGGAACCGAAGTAGATGTCTCCGCGCTCGGGTCCGGTAATGGCGGAGCCGACGTCCTGGGCGATCATCAGGCGTGCGAACGGACTGCCCTTCGAGGCGTGCTTCAGGGTCGGCGCGCTGACGTAGACGGGCGTGCCGAGAGCATGGATGCTGGCGTCGACCGCAAGGCTGCGGCCGGCGGTCAGCGGAATGCCGAGAGCGCCGTTGGGGGCACCGGCGGCTCCCTCGAGCTCGCGAAAGAACACGAAGGACGCGTTCTGCCACATCACCTCGCGGCCCCGCTTCAAATCGGCGCGCAGCCACTTCGCCAGGCTGTCCAGAGAGATGCGATCGGCGGCGAGCAGGCCCTTGTCGATCAGGTAGCGGCCAATCGACGTATACGGATGGCCGTTCTTGCCGTCATAGCCGATGCGGATGCTGGTGCCGTCGGTCAGCCTGATGCGGCCGGAGCCTTGGATGTGCATGAAGAACGTATCGACCGGATCGGCGAGATAGACGAGCTCCAGTCCCTTGCCTGCGAGCGCACCTTGCTCAATAGCGGCGCGGGTCGGATAAGTCTCGCGCTTGTCGCCGAGGCGGCGCATGTGCGTAAGGCCCACACCGGCGGCACCACGCACGGCCTCATCCTTCACGTTCTCGAGGTCCGACGGTCGACGGTAGACGGGGACCTTGAACCGCTCGGTCGGCACGCGCGAGCCGTCCAGCACCGGCTCGAAGTAGCCGGTCAGCAGCCCCTCGGCCCGTCCATGCCGAACACGATGGGGGAGGAAGTGGCGCTCGAAGAATGCGCGGGCCTCCGCCGCCGTCGGCTTGCTGATCGAGGATGCCTCGCTGTAGGCGGCGAGCAAGCCGGGTTGCGCCAGGGCCCTGCCGGCCGGCGTCCCCTGCGCGGCAAGCGTGGTGACGCGGTCGCAGGACTTCTGAAACGCCTTGAACGCGGCGAGATGGTCGTCGCGCGACCAGCCCGGAAGGTCCTCAAATCTTGCCGGCTCGAATGCGGGCAGGCGTGCCTTGTCGCCTTGGGCTCCTGTGGATGCGCCGATCGGCATCAGAACAATTCCTGCGGCTATGAGCCAGGCCGCGGTGCCCACGCGCAAACCCCTCCCAACGGCTCAAGACATGCAGCTAGTTCGGCGACTGGGTGGCGACGAGACGCCAGTTCGGATTGCGCGAGGCGATCTCGCGGGCGAAGCTCCAGATATCGGTGACCTCCTTGATGCGCTGGGGGTCGCCGTGGATCACCTCGCCGCCGCGGTCGCGCGTCGCGGAAATCAACTGGCTGACGAACTTCACCGTGACCTGGGCGATGCCGTTCTTCAGCTCGGCCTCGACAATGTCGGCGCGGGTGATGCCGACGAAGCTCTGGTCGATCTGCTCGCCGCGCTTCTCGCGATCGGCGATCGCGGACGAGAAGCCCTCCAGGACCTCGCGGCTCAGCAGGTCCTTCAGCATCTTGCGATTGCCTTCGGCGAAGGCGGTCACGATCATCTCGTAGGCCTGCTTTGCGCCGGCCAGGAAATGCTCAGGATCAAACGAAGGCTCGGCGCGCAAGATCGCAAGCAGGCCGCGCTCGACAGCCGGGTCGGAAGCGAAGGTCTTAAGGCGGGCCTCGGCATCGGACATCGTCGCCTGGTCGGTGCGGGCGACGCTCGGCTCCTCGACGTCACGACGTGGCAAGGTTACTACTTTGTCAGCGGCACCAGCCCTTTCGCGGGCCGCCTGCTGGGCCCGGACACGCTGCTCGATCCTTGCCTCATCGTTGCCGGTTCGCCTGCCTAGCACGCTGCGCAGCTTCCATATCGCGACAACAGCCACGACCAGCGAGATCAAGGTGATGAGATCGATCCTACCATCCATCGAGGTGCTTTCTCGCCCAATGACCGAGCCGACCCGGTAATGTATGATCGCGACGCGGTGGAAACTAGGCCTCTGCCCAAGCGGGCCCGGCGTCGTCGGCATCGACGCCTTTACGCGCTTTCGGGTGCACTCTCAATCTAGGGCTTATCGCAGCGCTCGCCAACCACAATGACCACGATCGCCATGCGTCGGCGGCCCTTGTGGCCCTTTCGCAGGGCGTAGAAGCCCAATAATCGACCATGCGCCTCGGTCTGTTGCTGATACTTATCGCCCTACCCCTGCTGGAGCTGGTGGTTCTGATCAAGGTCGGGCAGCTCATTGGCCTGTGGCCGACGCTGCTCATCGTGGTCGGGACCGGCATCGCCGGCACGCTCATCCTCTACCATCAGGGCTTCGTGGCATTTCGGCGGGCGCTCGAGTCGATCGATCGCCGGGAGCTGCCAATCGCGCCGGTTGCCGACAGCGCCCTGCTGATCCTTGCCGGGACGCTGCTGATAACACCGGGGCTCATCGGCGATGCTGCCGGACTGCTGCTGCTCGTAGCACCAATCAGGCGCGGCATCGCGCGCTGGCTGTTCGGGCAGCTCGTCGGAGGCGCCCAGCAATCGCGCCATAGTCCGCACGCCCGGCAGGATGGCGGCGGCCCGATCATCGAGGGGGAGTTCAAGCGCATCGAGGAGCCACCGAAGGAGCCGCCGCGGCAGAACACGCCGCGCTGAGCGTGGGGCGAGAGGACGCGGCGGCAATCGGATTGCAGGTGCGGCGGGCCCGTGATAGCCCACGACAGCGCTCTAGGGCGGCGAGGGGCCGACCGACGCGGAAGGGGCAACACAAAATGGCCGACAATCCGCCGACCAAAACGCCCGACGGCAGCAACGGGCCAAAACAGCCGCCGATGCAGGCGCGCATCGTCGCCCAGTACGTAAAGGATCTTTCGTTCGAGAACCCCAACGTCGAGCGGCTGCTCAGCGGTCCGGGCGAGGACCCCAATCTCAAGATCGAGGTCAACGTCGCCGCGAAGGTGGTGAAGGACGGCCTGTTCGAGAGCGCGGTCAATTTCACGGCGCAGGCGATGAGCAAGGCCGGCGTGATCTACGAGCTCGAGCTCGTCTATGCGGGGCTGTTCAAGGTCGAGAACATGCCGAAGCAGGCGCTCGAACCGTTCCTGCTCATCCAAGGGCCAACGCTGCTGTTTCCGTTCCTGCGCCGGCTCGTTGCCGACCTGACGCGCGAGGGCGGATTTCCACCGCTGATGCTCGATCCGATCGACTTCGCCGCGCTCTACATGCGCCGGCAGCAACAGGGCAAAGCCAACAACGACAACCCCTCGAGCTGAGTTCGCTACTCTGCGGCGACCGCGGGTTGCGAGGACGGCTCCTCCAGATAGCGGTTCCAGATTGCCTCCGGCCCGAGCTCTTCAATGAACGCGCGATGCGCGGCTTCCTGCTCGGCAGTCAGCCGCGGCGGCAGCGGTCTCGGCCGGCGAGGCGTCTCGCGCTTGGTATTGCCAGCGACCGCCGCGATCTCAATCTCGCCGGCGAGGCTCAGGGTCGCCTGCCGCTCGCCGAGCAGCTCGAT
>JBIOVC010000170.1:0-2717 GCA_044867545.1 Hyphomicrobiaceae bacterium
GCTTCTTCGGCTGGCTGCTCAGCGGCATCGCCTATTCGGTTGCCGGCGTGCTCGCGTTCACGAACCCGCTGCTCGCCTCCAGCATCATGACGCTGCTGCTGGCGATCAGCCTGATCGTCTCCGGCGCGTTCCGGATCTGGATCGGCTTCGAGGCGCGTCCGGCGAGCATCTGGGGCTGGATCGTCGCGGGCGGCGTGCTGACGCTGCTGACCGGCGTCGCGGTCGCGCTCGCCTGGCCCGGCAGCAGCCTGTGGGTGCTCGGCCTGATCCTGGCGATCGACCTGACGATGCAGGGAATCGCCGCGATAGCGTTCGGAATGCAGGTCAGGCCGCAGCAGGGCTGACGCGCCGGCCCGTTCCCGGCACGCCGCCCTTTCAGGGATTGTCGCCGCGCGAATCCGGGATCGCCCCTATGGCCGCGGCGGCCGGTTCTGGATGACGATGGCCATCGTCGGCACGTGTCCGACGTCTGCGTCTCGGGCGATGCGGACGAGGTCTCGCCCACAGCCGACCGGCGGGTCGGCAGAGGCCAGGGCGAGCGGCATGAGGGGTGGTGGTGGCTCGATGCGGAACCCATCGCCTCCAGCCGCCGGGGCTCGATTGCTGCAGCCCCGGCGGCATGCCGACGGATCTTTGGCGGCAGGCGTCCGCCGGGCCGCGCGGTCAGCGGACAAGGGAGCCTCATCAAGATGAGCATCGCGCGTCGTCAGGCACTAGTGTGATGATCGATAAATTCGTTCCGAGGTCGCCGGGCAGTGAGACGAATTTCGCGATCAGGACACTAGTTCTGCGTCCGGCGGCGCGCGTCCTGATCGTCCTCCTCGCATTGCTCTTCATGCTCGCCGGCCCCCATCTGTGGCTGCGGGCTCAAGAGGCCGAAAGGCTGCCCATGCCCAAGATCGAGCAGTTGGTGGCGCCGATTGCGCTCTTTCCCGATCCGCTGCTGGCGCAGGTGCTGATGGCATCGACCTATCCGCTCGAAATCGTGCAGGCCGACCGCTGGCGCAAGGCCAACCCGAAGGTGTCCGGCAAGGCGCTCGAGCAGGCGATGCAGGGGCAGCCCTGGGACGCGAGCGTCAAGGCGCTGACTGCGGTCCCCGACACGCTCAGGATGATGAGTGAGAAGCTCGACTGGACGCAGGCGCTCGGTGACGCCTTCCTCGCCCAGCAGCAGGACGTGCTCGCCGCCGTGCAGACGCTCAGGGCGCGGGCACAGGCGGCCGATCAACTCAAGACCACGGCCCAGCAGAAAGTCGAGACGCGCGGCAGCGCGCCCAACCAGATCGTGGTGATCGAGCCCACCGATCCGGAGGTGATCTATCTGCCGGTCTATGATCCGGGCGTCATCTATGGCGCATGGCCATACCCGGAGTATCCGCCCTACTACTGGTATCCGCCGGGCTATTCAGTCGGCAGGTTGCTGACGTTTGCTGCCGGCGTGGCGGTCGGCGCCGCAATCTGGGGCCACTGCGACTGGGACCGCCGCGACATCCGTATCGATGTCGATCGCTACAATCGCTTCAACCGCACGAAGATCACCAGCAACAACTGGGAGCACAACGCGGTCCATCGCAAGGGCGTCCCCTATCGTGACCGTGACGTCGCGGAGAAGTTCGGGAAGGGCGGACGCGACGTGCAAGCGCGCGAGGAGTTCCGTGGCCGGGTCAAGGAAGGGAAAGGGCAGATCAACGGCAAGGAAGTGCTGCCGAAAGCTGGCGCGCTGAAGGGCGATGCAAAGGCGGCCGCCAAGGCCGATCTCGCGGACCGTGCGAAGGGCGATCTGAAGGGCAAGGGCGCTCCGAAAGGCGATGCGAAGCGGGATGCGAAGCGCGACGCAGCCCGCGACCGATCGCGCGAGGTCAGCTCGAAGGCGAAGGGCCAGCCCAAGGCCACCAAGGTTGCCGCACGCCACCAAACCGCTCAGCCGCGCGCCTTCGACGGCATCGGCAATGCCCAACAGGTGCGCCGTCACAGCGACCGCGGCCGGTCGAGCCGCGTTGCGTCGGCGAGCCGACAGAACGTCTCTGCATTCCGGGGTGGTGGCGGCGGTCGCGGCGGAGGTGGTCGCGGTGGTGGCGGTCGCGGCCGGCGCTGACGCGTTGCTTCGCGGCTCGAGCCGGCTATTGACGGAGCTCACATCATGACAATCCGTACACTTCGGTCTCGCGCCTGGCGTCTCGTGACGCTCACGTCCATGATGCTCATATCGATCTCAAGCGCGGCGACAGCGCAAAGCTCGCTCAAGCGCGTGTTCGCCACGCCGGCGGATGCCGCCGATGCGCTCGTCGCCGCGGCGGCGGCATCCGATCAGGGCCAGAGCCTCGCCGGCGTGCTCGGGACGGACGACACGGACTGGATCCTCACCGGCGATCCGGCCGAGGATCGCGTGATCCGCGACCGCTTCATCGCGGCCTATCGCGAGAGCCACTCGATCGCGCTTACGGGCGCGGCGCAGGCGACATTGCTCGTCGGCAACGACGGCTTTCCGGTGCCGTTTCCGATCGTCAAATCGGCTGGCGGCTGGTCATTCGCGCCGGCGCTCGGCAAGGAGGAGGTGCTCAACCGCCGGATCGGCCGGAACGAGCTCGAAGCGATCCAGGTGCTGCTCGCCGTCGCCGACGCACAGCGGGAGTATGCCGCGATCGCCCGGGACTCGAGCGGTATCAGGCATTACGCGCGGCGCTTCAACAGCAGTCCCGGTATGCGCGATGGTCTCT
>JBIOVC010000171.1:0-2399 GCA_044867545.1 Hyphomicrobiaceae bacterium
CGCCCGAGTGCGCCGAAGGCGCATCGGGGCCTGCACCGGCGAAGGCCGGTGGGCGGGGATCCAGCATGAGAGTCATCGAAGACACAGAATATATCGAGCCTCCGGCACGTCTTACGCTGGATCCCCGGCCTCGCTCGGAGGAAGAGCCTCGCTTGCCGAGGATGACGTTTCTGGGTCTGAGGCTTACCAGTGCCCGCCATAGTTTGACGCCGGGTCCGCGCCAACATAGGAACGGTCGCAGAACGATTCGGACCCGGACCGCGGATGCCGTCGCCGACACGGGCTAAAGCGCTTGCCACCCTGCTTGGCCCCGAGATCGCGGCGCCGGCGGGCGCGGCGGGCCTTGCCGTCACCGGCATCACCGCCGACAGCCGAAAAGCCGGGCCCGGCATGCTGTTTGCGGCGCTGCCGGGCACCAGCACGCACGGCGCCCGCTTCATCGCCGACGCCATCGCGCAGGGCGCGGTGGCGATCCTCGCAGAGCAGGGCATACCGCTCCCCGATGCGGCCGTCCCTGTTCTACGTGCACAGGACCCGCGCCGCGCACTGGCGCTGATGGCAGCGCGTTTCTACGCCGCGCAGCCCGAGATCGCAGTCGCCGTCACCGGCACCAGCGGCAAGACATCGGTCGCCGACTTCACGCGCCAGATCTATGCAAGCCTCGGCCGGCCCGCGGCCTCGCTCGGCACCCTCGGCATCGTCAAGCCGTCGGGCGCGGTCTACGGCTCGCTGACGACGCCCGATCCCGTCGCGCTGGCGGCGACGCTCGCCGACCTCGCAAGCGAGGGCGTCACCCGCCTCGCCTTCGAGGCCTCCTCGCACGGCCTCGACCAGCGCCGGCTCGACGGCGTCCGCCTGGCAGCGGGCGCGTTCACCAACCTCGGGCGCGACCACCTCGACTACCACCCGAGCATCGAGAGCTACCTCGTCGCCAAGCTGCGCCTGTTCGAGGAGCTGCTGTCGCCGGGCCAGCCTGCGGTCATCGACGCCGACGATGCGCATTCGCCGACGGTCATTGCCGCTGCGCGCGCCCGCGGCCTCGACGTGCGCACCACCGGCCGGGCAGGCGACGCGCTCAAGCTTGTTGCGCTGGCCCCCTCTGGCAAAGAATTTGGCCAGCGGCTTGCCGTCTCCTGCAATGGCGCCGCGCCGCAGTCTGTCACCCTGCCGCTGATCGGCGCTTATCAGGCCTCGAACGCACTCCTCGCCGCCGGTCTCGTTCTGGCAACCGAGAAAGAGGTATCCCCCGAAAGGGTGATCGCGGCGCTCGCCGGCCTGACTGGCATCAAGGGCCGCCTCGAGGTCGTCGCGCGCACCGGCAACGGGCTTGCCGTCGTCGACTATGCCCATAAGCCGGAGGCACTGGAGGCGGCGCTCGGCGCGCTGCGGCCGTTCGCAACACGGCGCCTCATCTGCGTGTTCGGCTGCGGCGGCGACCGCGACAAGGGTAAGCGTCCGATCATGGGACGCATTGCCGCCGCCGGCGCGGACGTCGTGATCGTCACCGACGACAACCCGCGCAGCGAGGAGCCGGCGGCGATCCGTGCCGCGATCCTGGCGGGCGCCGGCGGAAGCTCGGACAAAGTGCGCGAGATCGGCGATCGCGCCGAGGCGATCGTATTCGCGGTGCGGGCGATGGGTGCCGGCGACGTCGTGCTGGTCGCGGGCAAAGGACACGAGACCGGCCAGATCGTCGGCAGCAAGGTGATCCCCTTCTCGGATCAGGATACGCTCATTGAGGCGCTGCGGGGCCGTGACTGATGCCTGAGCCGCTCTGGACCTGGGAAGCGCTCATTGCCGCTGCCGGCGGAGCGGCCGACGGCGCACCGCCCGCCCATATCACCGGCGTCTCCATCGACACCCGCACGCTCGAGCCGGGCGATCTGTTCGTGGCGCTGAAGGACCGCCGAGACGGCCACGAGTTCGTCACCAGCGCATTCAAGGCCGGCGCTGCCGCCGCGCTGGTGGCTGAGCGCTATCCACGGCATCCGGACGACGGCGCCCTGCTGCGCGTCGGCGACCCGCTCGAAGCGCTGACCGGTATCGGCCGCACGGCCCGCGCCCGCTTGAGCCCTGATGCCCGCATCGTCGCCGTCACCGGCAGCGCCGGCAAGACCGGCACCAAGGAGATGCTGCGTGCCTGTCTCGCCCGCTTGGGGCCGACACACGCATCCGAGAAGTCCTACAACAACCACTGGGGCGTGCCGCTGACGCTCGCGCGGATGCCCGCCGGCACAGCATTCGGCGTTTTCGAGATCGGCATGAACCACGCCGGCGAGATCACGCCGCTGACCCGCCTCGTGCGGCCGCATGTTGCGATCATCACCACCGTCGGGCCGGTGCACCTCGAGTTCTTCCCCTCGGTCGAAGCGATCGCCGACGCCAAGGCCGAGATCTTC
>JBIOVC010000172.1:0-6216 GCA_044867545.1 Hyphomicrobiaceae bacterium
TCAGGCATCATATCCCCCATGCCGCACTGCGGTGTACTCGTATCTGATATGCCAGGCAAACCAGGCATTTACGGCAACCATGCCGGAAACGGCGAGCCAAAGCATCGCCGGTGCCGGATCAAGCTGAACCACGTACCGAAGGACCGCACCGGCGGTCTCCTCGAGCTCTACGCCGGCCAGGATCGCGACTATCACGATCAGGGCCAGGCCAAGGCCGGCAATCAGGTCGCCCGCTCCGCGGGCAGGGCAAAGGCTGTGCATCGTCAGATTAGTCCTTGCGAATCTTGGGCTTCCCCGCGCCTTGATCCACACTATCGGTTGCGAAACTGTTTGGCCGCGATATGGCGAAAGCGTGTGAGCAACGCGGCTGTTGTGGAGCGGCAACGCCTAGTGGCCCGACTCCGAAACTCGCCTGCGCTCGATGCCGGGCTTCCGAGAATCACGCGAGCGTGCATTCCGATTGCACTCGACCGGCCAGGGGACTAGGTTGCGCACCGTTTGCGCGGCGCCCGCTTCGCGACTCAACTCCTGGGCTCGGGCCATGGCCTTCTTCTCGGACAGCATCAACCGGATCAAGCCTTCGGCGACCATCGCTGTCGCCACCAAGGCGCGCGCACTCGCAGCCGAAGGTCGCGACATCATTGGCCTCGGCGCCGGCGAGCCCGACTTCGATACGCCCGAGAACATCAAGGAGGCGGCGATCCGCGCGCTCCGCGCCGGCAAGACCAAGTACACTGACGTCGACGGCATTCCGGAGCTGAAGGCTGCGATCGTCGCCAAGTTCAAGCGCGAGAACGGGCTCACCTACAAGACATCGCAGATCAGCGTCGGCACCGGCGGCAAGCAGGTCCTATACAACGCGCTGATCACAACGCTGAACCCGGGCGACGAGGTAGTGATCCCGACGCCGTGCTGGGTGAGCTACATCGACATCGTCCAGCTCGCCGGCGCGACTGCGGTGTACGCCCCGACCCGGATCGAGGACGGCTACCGGCTGCGCCCCGAGGTGCTGGACAAGGCGATCACGCCGAAGACCAAGTGGCTGATCTTCAACGCGCCGTCGAACCCGACCGGCGCCGCCTACGACCGCGCCGAGGTCAAGGCGCTGACCGACGTCCTCATGCGCCATCCCCACGTCTGGCTGCTGACCGACGACATGTACGAGCACCTGCTCTACGACGGGCACAAGTTCTACACGCCCGCCCAGGTCGAGCCCGGAATCTACGAGCGCACGCTCACCTTGAACGGGTTCTCGAAGGCCTACTGCATGACGGGCTGGCGCTTGGGCTATGCCGGCGGACCCGAGCCGCTGATCAAGGCAATGGCCAAGCTGCAGTCGCAGTCGACGACGAACCCGAGCTCGATCACGCAATGGGCCGGCGTCGAGGCGCTCACCGGGCCGCAGGATTTCATTGCGCGCCACAACAAGGTGTTCGTCGAGCGGCGCGATCTCGTCGTCGGCATGCTGAACCAGGCGAAGGGCTTGAAGTGCCCGAAACCGCAGGGCGCCTTCTACGTGTATCCGTCCTGCGAGGGCGCGATCGGCAAGACCAGTGCCGGCGGCAAGCTGATCGGCAACGACGAGGACTTCGTGACTGCGCTGATCGAGGAGGAAGGCGTCGCGGTTGTCCACGGCGCGGCGTTCGCCATGAGTCCGTTCTTCCGCATCTCCTACGCCACTGACACCAAGTCGCTGGAGGAAGCGTGCCGGCGCATCCAGCGGTTCTGCGGCAATCTGCACTGAGGGCTGCCTCCGGAGCCGGTCGAAGATAGACAACAACGAGAGTATGCCCGACCAGCCAACTCCCTCTCCACCAGCCAGCCAAGGTCTCGACTACCGGCTCCACATCCCGCTGCTGGCGCATTCCCTCGGCATACAGACCGCCGTCACGCTGATCAGGGTCACAACATCCTATCGTGTGCTGGAGCTCGAGCTGTCGGCAGCCTGGCTCGGCATTCTCTCCGCCGCCTTCGCGCTGCTTCCCGTGTTCCTCGGCGTCTTCGTCGGCCGGTTCATCGATCGCGGCCATGACGCCCACGCGGCGTGGATCGGCAATGGCCTGATGCTGTTGGCAGCCGCGGGTCTGGCACTTTCCGATGCCTCGGTGATCTGGCTGGTGGTCTTCACCGGCGTCCTCGGCGTCGGCCACATCTTCCTTATGGCGGCCCACCAGATGATCTGCCTGAGGTCGGCAGGTCCCGCCGGTCGCGAGCAGGCCTTCGGCAATCTCCTCGTGGCCGCCGCGATCGGCCAAGGACTCGGGCCCTTCGTCATCGGCTGGCTCGGCGCAGGCGCCCGCATTCCGCCGACTACGCTCCTTTTCAACCTGGGGCTCGTCGGCATCGCGCTCATGATGGTTGTGAGCTTCAGCTTGCGGCCCGGTCATGAAGCCGGGTACCACGCTCAGCATACCGACGTGCTCCCGGTCAGCACGCTGCTCCGGATACCGGGCCTTCCGACCGTGCTGATGGCGAGCATCGTCACCATCACCGCCATGGACCTTGTCGCGATCTACCTGCCGCTGCTGGGCGTCGAGCGCGGCATCGACTCGAGCCAGGTCGGACTGCTGTTGACCGCCCGCGCGATCGCCAGCATGGTCGGGCGGCTCTTCTATGTCCCGCTGGTCCGGTCCGTGGGGCGATGGCCGCTGATGTGGACGACGATGATCGGCGCGGCCATCGCAATCGCCGCCCTCGCCCTGCCGATGCCCCTCGCCGGAGTCTATGTCGCATGCGCGGCGATGGGCTTCGCGCTCGGCATAGCGTCGACCCTCAGCATCACGGGTGCCGTCGATGTGGCGCCGGTGCAGGCGCGTGCAACGGTGATGTCGATGCGGATCTCGGGCAACCGGATCGGCCAGGTCGTGCTGCCGGTGATGGCGGGCGTAATCGCCGCGGCGACCGGCTCGGCGGGCGTGCTGCTGATGCTTGCCCTCGCCCTGACCGCGTCCGGCGTCTCGGTCAAGTACATACCGCAGAACCGCCAGACTTAAGGCCCGTCACTGGCCGCCCTGGGGCTCCTTGCCCGGACGGGCAGGAAGCGACTTGATGTAGGCGGCAATCGCCTCCCGGTCCTCGGGCTTGAGCTTCGCGGTATTCTCCACGACAAGCGCCATCGTCGAGCCGACCGAATCGATATCCGGCGTCGTGCCGGTCTCGAGCAGGTAGGCGATGTCCTTCTCCGAGTAGGAGGCGATCCCATCCGCGTGCGGTGTAATGTTCGGGACCCAGCTCTTGCCCTCCGGGTCCATGCCGCCGGAAAAGCGCCCTTCCGCATCGATCCCACCGATCGGATTGCGCGGGCTATGGCACTCGGCACAATGCGCGAGGCCTTCGACCAGATAAGCGCCCCGGTTGTGCGCCGCGCTCTTCGATGGGTCGGGCTGGAACGCCTTGCCGTCGAGATAGAGCAGCTTCCACAGCCCTACGCCGCGGCGAACGCTGAACGGAAAGCCGACCTCGTGCGGTGCCGACGGAGTCGAGTCGGGCGTCAACGTTTTCAGGTAGGCATGGAGGTCGCGAACGTCGTTGAGGGCCATCCGCTGGTAGGACGGGTACGGAAAGGCTGGATAGAGGTGCTCACCGCCCCGGCCGATGCCGCGCAGCATCGCGTTGACGAACTCGATCTCCGACCATCCGCCGATGCCATGCGTGCGGTCGGGCGAGATGTTGGGCACGATGAACGTGCCGAACGGGCTCCCGAGCCGAGTTCCGCCGCCGAGCCGCTTCTTGTCGTCCTGATTTGGCGTAGCGTGGCACGAGGCGCAGCCGCCCGCATAGAACATGGTCTCGCCGTTGGCGAGGTCCGGGCTGCGTGTTGGAAGCTTGTCGGCGCTTATCCCCGACGATTCGGTCAGGACATACATCCCCGCCGCGGCGGCAAGCGCCAGGACGAGAACTATGAGTACGGATCGAGACCGCAACGGACGTCCTCTGCAGCGGCGGATGCCTCGAGAGAGGCACCGCCGGTCACTTCAATGTCACGGAGCCCGGCTCCGGGCTGCGCATCCGCCGGCGCCTGCCGTCCAGGACAGCGATCGCCACGGCTACTTCCGGTAAGCCTTATGGCAGGAGTTGCAGTTTTCCGCGACCTTTGCCCATTCCGTCTTCAGGCTCGCCTCGTCCTTGATCGCAGCTTCAGCCGCCTTGGCATCGGCGCCGAGTTTGTCGAAGGCGGCCATGAAGGCTGCTTTCTTCTCCCAGATCACCGGCAGCGCGCGCGTCTCGCCGCCGGTCTTGCTGTCATCTGGGAACAGGCCCTTGGCCTTTACGGCAGTCTCCTGCAGCTTCTTCAGCGACGCCTTCACCTGGGCGAGATCGAACGGCGCCTCGCCCTTCGTCATGGCAGTCGGCGCCCGGCCCGCTGCCGAATGCTCCTTCATCAGGGCCTTCCGGTCGGCAATCGCCTGATTGCCCGTTTGGGCATATGCAAAGCTCCCGCCCACCAGGATCAGGACGGCGACGGACAACGAACGTATCATGTGCTGGCTCCCTGCGCGTTTTGACGCTTTTGGCTGGCTTGAGATCCCCGCCGTGCTTGAGGCCTCAGAGCCTTGCATTGCGGTTCCGGGCCGTCATCTCAAAGGTGCGTGAACCCCAGTATTATCGGATCGTTTGCGGACGGAGCATCACTATGCAGGGCCGCGACTGGATGCGGAGGCTGCGCGATGCCTGGAGCTGTGAGTCGTGCCGCCGCTACCGGCTCGGCCTCTATGCCGTAATCACGGTTGCAGCGATCTCCTGGTGGATCGTCGGTTGAGCACCGTCGCTACAACTCACGACGCAAACAGGTACGCCGCGGTAGTTGGCCGACGGTCATCGCTGAGAACCCGGTAGCCGGACGCTGTCAGGCAGGAACGCGCCAGAACGCGACCCAGTCGAAGAACGCAGGCGGAAGCTTGGGCTTCGTCACGCGGGCGCTCGGTCGGGCAGCCCGGCGCTCGGGCTGCGCAAGGACGTGCCGGGGCAGGGCAGGAAGGCTCTCTGGAGAAAGGTTGGACAGCTCGTCCAGCGGGTCCTCGGGTGGCGCCATTGCGAAACCGGCGGCTCTGGCTGCGGTAGTGAGGCTGTCGATACTCATGACCAACCCTCGAACTCCGACCCTCACATCCAGCTCCCGTAGTTGCATGATGGGGCAAAAAAGCCGCACGTCAAGCTTGTTTCTGGCGACATCACGCTCAACTGATCTCTGCCGCAGTGCGAAAAACGCAATTGCAGGCAAAGCCGTTCCCGCCGAGACGGACCTTTTCGAAAGACGGCGATCTCCGCGTAAAATCACCCGGCCGGCGGACGCAATGCTGATTGCCGGCTCCACTGCGAGGCTTGCGCTTCCCGGCGAGCGGGGCGAACATGCTGCTGCCGGGCCCCGTTCCCAGGCACGGGGAGCGGCATCGCACCCGTTCGCCTGGGCAACAGGAGGAACGTCATGGGGCAACCCGACGGCAGAGGACGAGAGAATGGTCCCGGCCGCACCGCCCGGTGCATCGCAATCGTTGGACCATACCTCAGCGGCAAGACCACACTTCTGGAAGCAATTCTGGCGCGCACGGGCGCCATCACCCGTCAGGGCAAGACGGCCGATAAGACCACCATCGGCGATGCGAGCGAGGAAGCGCGCGAGCACGGCATGAGCGTCGAGCTCAATGTCGCCGACACCGAGTTCCTGGGCGACCGCTTCACGTTCATCGATTGCCCCGGCTCCATCGAATTCCAGCACGAAGCCACCAGCGCGCTCGCCGTCGCCGATGCCGCCGTCGTCGTCTGCGAGCCCGATCCCAAGCGCGTTCCCGCGCTCCAGCTCATCCTGAAGCAGCTCGAGGATCGGGGCATCCCCCACTTGCTGTTCCTGAACAAGATCGACTCCTTCGACGCCCGCGTCCGTGAGGTCCTCACTGTACTGCAGCCGGCCAGCAGCAAGCCGCTCGTTCTCCGCCAGATCCCGATTTGGGAGAACGGCATCGCCACCGGCTTCGTCGACCTGGCGCTCGAGCGCGCGTTCCTCTACCGCGAGCACGCCCCATCAGAGGTGATCGAGGTTCCGCAGGGGCTCGAGGAGCGAAAGCGTGAAGCGCGCTTCCAGATGCTCGAGAAGCTCGCCGACTACGACGACGAGCTGATGGAGCAGCTCCTCTCCGACATGGAGCCGCCACGCGATCGCGTGTTCGACGGCCTCGCCAAGGACCTGAAGCAGGGGCTCATCTGCCCTGTGCTGCTCGG
>JBIOVC010000173.1:0-2211 GCA_044867545.1 Hyphomicrobiaceae bacterium
CCGTGCGCCGGCTGGTTCGCCGGCAGATCGAGGCCGGCATTCATTTCCTCTCGCCATGCGGCACCACGGGCGAGGCGCCGACGCTGACGCACAGCGAGAAGCTGCGCGTCTGTCAGCTCGTCGTCGACGAAGCGGCCGGACGCGTGCCTGTTCTTGCGGGAGCCGGCGGATACAACACGCGTGAGGTCATCGAACTGGCGCACGAGCTGGAGGGGCTCGGCGTCGACGGCCTGCTGTCGGTGACGCCGTATTACAACAAGCCGACACAGGAAGGCCTCTACCAGCATTACAAGGCGATTGCGGAGAGCACGTCGTTGCCAGTCGTGCTCTACAACGTCCCCGGCCGCACGGGCGTCAACCTCGAAGTGCAGACGGTCAAGCGGCTCTCGGCCCTCCGCACCATCGTCGGGGTGAAGGAGGCGTCCGGGAACCTGGTGCAGATGAGCGAGATCGTCGCCGCGTCCCGCCAGGATTTTCTGCTCCTGAGCGGCGACGATCCGATCGCCGTGGCCGTCATGGCAATCGGCGGCAAAGGGCTGATCTCTGTAGCCTCGAATGCCGTGCCTTCTGAGATGGTGCAGGTCATCGAGCTTGCCGAGACGGGTGATTTTGCCGCCGCGCGCCGGCTGCACGGATGGCTGCTGCCGTTCCTGCAGGTGAACTTCTGCGAGTCCAATCCGATTCCGGTGAAAGCCGCCATGGCCGCGATGGGGCTGATCGAAGAGCAGTACCGTCTGCCGCTGGTGCCTCCAAGCGCCCCCGCCCGCGACAAGATCATGAAGGTGCTGCAGGAGCTCAAGCTGCTCGGATCCGCTGCGCGCGTGTGAGAGAAACCGGGGTTCATTTTCGGGAGCGCAGATCAAGGAAAATGAAGACCGGTTCCTTATGGATCTCCCATCCACTGTCGCGAGCCTGTTCGAGCAGGGGAGTGCTGCGTCCCGCGATGCGGCGCGGTCGGCCTTTCTCCGCCTTCGGGAAGAGCTCGCAGCGGGCCGTGTGCGCGCGGCAGAGCCCGATGAGGCATCCCAGACCGGCTGGCGCGTGAACGTCTGGGTCAAGCAGGGGATCCTGCTTGGCTTCCGCTTCGGCGATCTCGCCGACATGAGCGTCGACGGCCGGTGGGCGTTCTTCGACAAGGACACGATGCCGCTCAAGCGTCTCGCCGCGTCGAGCGGCGTCCGAATCGTCCCCGGCGGCTCGTCGGTCCGTGAAGGGGCGTACCTCGGCTCCGGCGTCATCTGCATGCCGCCGATGTACATCAACATTGGCGCGTGGGTTGGCGACGGTACGCTCATTGACTCGCACGCGCTCGTCGGCTCCTGCGCGCAGGTGGGCGCCCGCGTGCACCTGAGCGCTGCGGCGCAGATTGGCGGCGTAATCGAGCCCGTTGGCGCGATGCCCGTGATCGTCGAAGACGAGGTGCTCGTCGGCGGCAACTGCGGCATCTACGAAGGGGCGGTCGTCAAGCGGCGGGCCGTGCTCGCATCCGGCACGATCCTTACCGGCTCGACCCCAATCTACGATCTGCCGAACGGCCGCATCATCGCGGCGGAGAAGGGGCAGCCGCTCGTCGTGCCCGAAGGTGCAGTGGTAGTTCCGGGCGCCCGCGCGGTGACCGTTGGTGCGGGGCGCGAGTGGGGGCTCTCACTCGCCACGCCGGTCATCGTGAAATACCGCGATGAGCGGACCGATGCGCGGACCGAGCTCGAGCGATGGATCCGGTGAGCGCCTTCTCGCGCCCACGGAACACCGAGGCACCGAGGCACCGAGATCACATCGGAATGTATTCCTCGGTGTCTCGGTGTCTCGGTGGTTCGTCCCGATGAAATCCGCGCAGGATCCAGTAGATCCCGTTTCACTGGCGCGCAGCCTCATCGACATCGATTCCACAACCGGACGGGAAGGCGAGGTGGCCGCCTGGCTTGCGCGGTTTCTGCGCGAGCGCGGCTACATCGTCATCGAGCAGCCGGTTTCCGCTGGCCGGTTCAATGTCTTTGCCCGCCTGGACGAGGCGCCGCGGCTCGTCTTTTCCACACACTTCGACTGCGTCCCGCCGTTCTTTGCGAGCCGCGAGGAGCGCGGGCTCCTTTTTGGCCGCGGCTCGTGCGATGCCAAGGGGATTCTGGCGGCGCAAGTGGCCGCCGCCGAGCTCCTGCGTGCAGCGGGCGAGACGCATGTCGCGCTCTTGTTTGTCGCGGGCGAGGAGCGCGG
>JBIOVC010000174.1:0-12400 GCA_044867545.1 Hyphomicrobiaceae bacterium
CCGCTCCTCGATCAGGAAGCAATCGGGCGCCTTGATGTCCTCGAGGTTGATGCCGCCGAACGTCGGTCCGAGGTAGCGCACGCAGTTGACGAACGCGTCGACGTCGGTGGTGTCGACCAGGACGTCGATGGCGTCGATGTCGGCGAACCGCTTGAAGAGCGCGCCCTTGCCTTCCATCACCGGCTTTGCGGCCAGTGCGCCGAGGTTGCCGAGCCCGAGAATGGCGGTGCCGTTCGAGACGACGGCGATGAAGTTGCCCTTGTTGGTGTACTCGTAGGCCGACGCCGGGTTCTCGGCGATCGCCTGCACCGGGACAGCAACGCCCGGAGAGTAGGCGAGAGAGAGGTCGCGCTGAGTGGCGAGCGGCTTGGTCGGTGCGATCTCGAGCTTGCCGGGCTTGCCGTGGGCATGAAACTGCAGCGCTTCCTCGGGGGTGAAGCGCGCTTCGCTGAATTTCTTGGACATGGACCGGGGGCCTGAAAGGTTGGGCAATCACCATAGGGCCTTGCCGCGTCGCTTTACAACCCAGACGCGCAGGGGTGGTGCGATCCTGCCATTCCCAGCGGCGGGCCGACGCGATATGCGTTCCTCCTCACCGCGCTAGTGTGAGGGAGGCCACCTTCGATGCGGCGCATGCGCGCGAAGTCCGAAGCAACGGCGGAGGCCGGCGAAATTCCGCCAGCCGGCACGCCTGTGCCGGATCGCGGTGCACAATCCGATGCGACGCCGGTGATGGCGCAATACCTCGAGATCAAGGCCGCCAATCCGGACAGCCTGCTCTGGTACCGGATGGGCGACTTCTACGAGCTGTTCTTCGAGGATGCGGTAGTGGCGGCCGGGGCGCTGGGCATCGTGCTCACCAAGCGCGGCAAGCATCTGGGTGAAGACATCCCGATGTGCGGGGTGCCGATCCACCGGGCGGACGAGTATCTGCAGCGGCTGATCAGGCACGGATACCGGATTGCGGTCTGCGAGCAGCTCGAGGACCCGGCGGAGGCGAGGAAGCGCGGCGCGAAGGCGGTGGTTCGCCGCGACGTGGTGCGGCTCGTCACGCCGGGGACGCTGACCGAGGATGCGCTGCTCGATGCGAAAGCGCGCAACTACCTCTCGGCCCTGCTGCTCGTGGCCGGACGGTCCACCGCGCGGGACGGTGGGCGCATCGCGCTCGCCTCCCTCGACATCTCGACCGGCGAGTTCGAGTTGGGCGAGATCGGGCGGGCCGACCTCGGGGGCGAGATCGTGCGGCTGGCGCCGAGCGAGATGATCGCGACCGACGAGGCGCTCGGCGATCCCGAGGTGCAGCGCTGGCGCTCGGTTGTCGGCGCGGCGGCGACGCCGGTGCCGGCTGCGAGCTTCGATGCGCTTGCCGGCGAGCGGGCGCTGAAGGCCCGGCTCGGCGTCGCCGACCTTGCGGCGTTCGGCCGGTTTTCGCAATCGGAGCTGGCGGCGGCGGCGGCGCTCCTCAAGTACGTCGAGCTGACTCAGATCGGCCGGCAGCCGGTGCTGCGTCCGCCGCGGCGCTCAGGCGCGGCCGGCGGACTGATGATCGATGCGCCGAGCCGGGCGAGCCTCGAGATCGTGCGCTCGACGTCGGGAGAGCGGCAGGGCAGCCTGCTTGCCGCCATCGACCGGACGGCGACCGGAGCTGGCGCGCGCGAGCTTGCGGCGCGGCTCGCGAGCCCGCTGTCGGAGCCGCAAGCGATCATCGACCGGCTCGATGCAGTCGAGTACCTGTTCGAGCGCGATCAGCTGCGCGAGGATCTGAGGCGTACGATCAAGGCTGCACCCGACGTGGCGCGTGCGGTGTCGCGGCTTGCATTGCAGCGCGGGGGGCCGCGTGATCACGCTGCCGTGCGCGACGGCGCGGCTCAGGGCCGGGCCTGCGCTCGTCTGCTCGAGGCTGTCGTGCGTACCGTGCCGCTGCCTTCGGCGCTCGCCTCGGTCGCAGACCGCCTTACCCTTGTGAGCGAGGAGCTTGGCCACCAGCTCAGCGCGGCGCTTATCGAATCACCGCCGCACCTCAAACGCGACGGCGGGTTCGTGCAGGCGGGCTATCATGCGGAGCTCGACGAGGCGCGCCGACTCGGCGAGGACAGCCGCCGCGTCATCGCTGCGCTCGAGGCGAAGTACGTCGATGTGACGGGCATCAAGTCGCTCAAGGTCCGCCACAACAACATCCTCGGCTACTACATCGAGGTTTCCGCACTGGCGGCGAAGCCGCTGCAGAGCGGCGCGCACGCCGAGCTCTTCCGCCACCGGCAGTCGATGGCGAACGCGATGCGGTTCTCCACGGTGGAGCTTGCCGAGACGGAAGGCCGGATCGCATCGGCCGGCGAGCGGGCGCTGGCGATCGAGCAGGAGATCTTCGCCGCACTTGCGGCCGCGATCAGCGCCGAGGAGCGGGCTCTCGTCGAGCTGGCCGGTGCGTTGGCCGAACTCGACGTGCATGCTGGCCTCGCGGAGCTGGCGGCGGGCGAGGGCTACGTCCGTCCGGTGGTGGACGACAGCGACGCCTTCGACGTGCGGGGCGGGCGGCATCCGGTGGTCGAGCAGGCGTTGAAAGACGCCAAGGCTGGGCCATTTATCGAGAACGACTGCGTGCTGGTCAGGGCGAGCGCGACGCAACCCGGGTTCGACGAGGGGGCGGAAGGGCGCATCTGGCTGGTGACCGGCCCCAACATGGCCGGCAAGTCGACGTTCCTCAGGCAGAATGCGCTGATCGCGCTGCTCGCGCAGATCGGCTCGTTCGTGCCGGCACGGTCGGCCCACATTGGCGTGGTCGACCGGCTCTTCTCGCGGGTCGGGGCTTCCGACGATCTCGCCCGCGGGCGCTCGACATTCATGGTGGAAATGGTGGAGACCGCAGCCATCCTCAATCAGGCGAGCGCGCGCTCGCTGGTGGTGCTCGACGAGATCGGCCGCGGCACGGCGACGTTCGACGGGCTGTCGATTGCCTGGGCAACTCTCGAGTATCTGCACGATGTCAGTAAGGCGCGGGTATTGTTTGCCACCCACTATCACGAGCTGACGCAGCTCGCCGGGCGGCTCGACGGCGTCGCTCCGGTGACGATGGAGGTGCGCGAGTGGCAGGATGACATCGTGTTCATGCACAAGGTGAGGAGCGGCGCGGCAGACCGGTCGTACGGCATCCAGGTCGCCAAGCTGGCCGGCCTGCCGAAGGCGGTGCTCGTGCGGGCGAAGGAAGTGCTGCGGCGGCTGGAAAAGGGCGACCGGCGCAGCGGGCGCGGGCAGAGCGCGCTTGCCGACTTGCCGCTGTTTTCCGCGTTGCAGACGGAGAGCGAGGCCGCGCCGGCGACACCGGTGTCAGCAGTGGAGGCCATGCTTGATCAAGTGGAGGCGGACGCCCTCACGCCTCGCGAGGCGCTCGATCTCGTCTATCGTCTGAAGGACGCACGGCGTAAAAGCGCCGGAACAAAGGACTCCTGATGGCCGTGCATTCGACAGCGATCGCGGATGAGGCGACCAAGGTGCCGGCAGCGGGTGCGCTCGCCGAGGCGCCGTACTTCGATCCGCGCGCGCTCCGGCGCGAGCTTGCGCTCATCTATCGCAACAACGAGGAGCCGGCTCAGCGCCGGTCGGCGCTGATCGAACGGCTGAAGCAGCTGCTCGCCGCCGCGCGTGCCAGCGCACGGGCGAGGCTCGAAGCCGATCGCGACGGGCGGCGGTGCGCGAGCGGGCTGTCGCGATTCCAGGACGAGCTGATCCGGCTCATCTACGACTACGTGGCGACGCACATCTACAGCGCCACCAACCCGTCGGATGCGGAGCGGATGGCGATCGTTGCGACCGGCGGCTACGGGCGTGGGCTGCTGGCGCCGGGCTCGGACATCGATCTCCTGTTCCTGCTCCCCTACAAGCAGACGCCGTGGGGCGAGAGCGTCGCCGAGTACATCCTCTATGTGCTCTGGGATCTGGGCTTCAAGGTCGGTCATGCGACGCGCACGGTCGATCAGTGCCTGAGAGTCGCGCAGTCCGACCACACGATCCAGACCGCGCTGCTCGACATGCGCCTCATCCATGGCGACGCGCAGCTCTACGCGCAGCTCAAGAGCCGGTTCCGCAACGAGGTCGTGCGCAGCTCGAAGCGGTGGTTCGCCGACGCGAAGATGGCGGAGCGCGAGCAGCGCCACAAACGCGCGGGCGAAAGCCGCTACCGGGTCGAGCCGAACATCAAGGACGGCAAGGGGGGCTTGCGCGATCTGCACACGCTGCACTGGCTCGCCAAGTACCTGCACGACATCGACCTGCTCACGGGACCGAAGTCGCCGGAGGTGTTCAGCCCGGCGGAGATCGCCACCTTCCGCCGCTGCGAGGACTTCCTGTGGACGGTCCGCTGCTTCCTGCACTTCATCACCGGCCGCGCCGAGGAGCGGCTCTCCTTCGACGTGCAGATCGTGATGGCGGCCAAGCTCGGCTATCGCGACCACGGCGGGCTGCGCGCGGTCGAGCGGTTCATGAAGCACTACTTCTTGATCGCCAAGGACGTGGGCGATCTCACCACGATTCTCTGCTCGGCGCTCGAGATGCAGCAGCTCAAATCGATGCCGATGCTCGACGGGCTCTTCAATCCGCTGACCTGGTCGATCCGCCGGCGCGTCAGACGGACGACCGAGTTCCGCATCGACAACGGCCGGCTCAACGTCGCCGATCCGGCGGTCTTCCACCACGATCCCGTCAACCTCATCCGAATATTCCTGGTGGCGGAGGAGACGGGGACGTTCTTCCATCCGGCTGCATTGCGTCTGCTACGCAACTCGGTCGGGCTGATCGGCGATCAGCTCAGAGCCGATCCCGAGGCTAACCGCATCTTCCTCGAGCTGCTGACGTCGCAAGCCGATCCCGAGACGATCCTGCGCCGCATGAACGAAGCGGGCGTGCTCGGCCGGTTCGTGCCGGAGTTCGGGCGCGTCGTGTCGATGATGCAGTTCAACATGTACCACCACTACACGGTCGACGAGCACCTGATCCGCGCGGTCGGCCAGCTCCGGGCGATCGAGCGCGGCGAGCTTGCGGACGCCCTGCCGGTCTCCACCGAGATCATCAAGTCGATCCAGAACCGGCGCGCGCTCTATGTCGCGGCGTTCCTGCACGACATCGCCAAGGGCCGGCACGAGAACCATTCCAACGTCGGCGCGCGCGTTGCCCGCGGGCTCTCGCCCCGCTTCGGGCTGACGCCGGCCGAGACGGAGACGGTCACCTGGCTCGTGCGCGAGCACCTGACGATGAGCACGATCGCGCAGAGCCGCGATATCAGCGATCCGAAGCTCATCCGCGACTTCGCCGCGATCGTGCAGAGCCCGGAGCGGCTCAAGCTCCTGCTGTTGCTGACGGTCGCCGACATCCGGGCGGTCGGCCCCGGCACCTGGAACGGCTGGAAGGGACAGCTGCTGCGCCAGCTCTACTGGGAGACCGAGCCGATCGTTGCCGGGGGACACACGCAGATCAGCCGCCGCGAGCGGATCACTGCCGCGCAGGATGCGGTGAGGGCAGTGCTCGCCGACTGGCCGAAGGCGGATGTCGACCGTTTCATTTCTCGCCACTACGACGACTACTGGCTGAGGACCGAGACGCGCAAGGCGGCCGACCATGCGCGGCTGATGCAGCGCGCCGAGGCCAGCGGCCGGCAGCTCGCCACCGACGCCAGCTTCAACAGCTTCACCGCAATCACTGAGTTCACGGTGCTGGCGCCGAACCACCCGAGACTGCTCGCTCTGTTCGCAGGCGCGTGTGCGTCGAGCGGCGCCAACATCGCCAGCGCCTACATCTCGACGACGCGCGACGGGCTCGCGCTCGATACGTTCCTGCTGCAGCGCGAGTTCCAGGACGATGCCGACGAGCGGCGCCGCACCGAGCGGATCGGCAACACGATCGAGCGCGTGCTCAGGGGCGAGGTGCGGCTTTCGGCGCTGATGCGGAAGCGCAAACCAGCGGAACGGCGGATCAGTGCCTTCACGGTCGAGCCCGAGGTGGTCGTCAACAACGTGCTCTCCGATGCGTTCACGGTGATCGAGGTCGCGGGCCTCGACCGGCCAGGCCTGCTCTACGACCTCACCAGTGCGCTGTCGGACCTGAGCCTCGATATCACCTCGGCGCACATCGCGACCTACGGCGAGAAGGCGGTCGACGTTTTCTACGTGACCGACTTGACCGGCAAGAAGGTCACCGCCGAGGCTCGCCAGGCGACGATCCGTCATCGTCTCGAGCAGGTGCTGAGTGTCCTGCCACCGCCGGACGAGGTCGGCGTGCTGCCGGCGCCGGCCAGCCGGGCGGACTGAGAATGGGCCCAGGCGCGAACGCCCGGGCCCACCGCTGGTGTTACATGTTGGGCGAAGAGGGCAGGATCGCGATGTCGCTGACCTTGCCGTTGAGACCAGCGATCTTGCCGGCGGGCTTGGCGGCTCCGCTCGCGAGATCGACGGAATAGAGCATGTTGCCCGAGAAGAGCCAGCCGGTGTTGGCACCCTTGCCGTCCGACCAGATGTCGAAGGCGACCGGCCCGTCGAACTTGGGGCCGAGGGAGCCCAGCGTGTTGAGGATGCCGTCATTCGGCGGGGCCTGTTTGACCAGGACGCCGTTGGCGGCATCGAAGTCATAGAGCGCGGTCTCCTTGGTGCCGGCGAAGCTGTTGGAGTAGCCGGCGGCGGTCACCCTCGGCGTCTTGCCCTTGTTGGCGTCGGCATCCGCGTAGCGGAGCTTGCCGTCGACGGCGGTCTTGCCGTCCTCGACATTGATCCTGAAGCTGGTGCCGTCGCTGCCGATCAGACGCAACCGGTCAGCTGCCGGATTGAAGTCGATGGAGAACGTGACGCCGGAGGGCAGCTTCTCGGAAATGGTGCTCTTCTTTGCCCATTTGCCGGTCTTGGCGTCGACGGTGACGATGTCGCCTGCGGGCGTCACGCCATAGAGCATGCCGTCGGCCGGTCGAACGTCGAAACCGACGAGGTTCGCTCCGGCCTGGAGCGACACCGATCCGGTGGCTTTCATCTTGGCGGCATCGATCCAGGTGATCTTGTTGCCGTCGGTGAGAGCGGCGAGCATCTGTGCGTCGGCCGCGCTCATCCCTGCGGAGGCGGCGAACACTGCGGCTGCGGCAAACAATGCAGTGCGCGATGTGGCTGTGAGGCGCATGATCTTTCTCCGTTGATCTACCGAGCTCCGTAATTGGAGCTGGTCGAGCTACGGAGCGCCATGAGCGAGGTTTCGCGCGGACCGATCACGAGATTGCGAGCACTCACTGCGATGCGATCGCTGGCTACGGCGTGGCGGGGTAGAGCTTGGTGTGCAGTGCCGGGCTGGTCGGCACGCCCGTCGGCGAGCCCCCGGCCGGCTCCAGGCTGACACCGAATGTCGCCTTCTGGAGCAGGTCGGGCTCGTAGGACGCCAGCACGCGCCGAACCTCGCCGAACTCCTGGTCATTGATGACGCCCAGCGACCGTGGCGCGGGCCCCAGCCGCTCGGAGGCGATCCAAAGCTGGTAGCTTCTGCCGGGCACCGGCTTGGCGGCCACCGGCCGAACCGTCAGCTGGCGGTTCTCGATGTCGATCGTCAGCAGGAATACCGGCGAAGCGTCGTCCTTCTGAAAAACGCCAACGTAATTCTGCGGCACGTCGCGCCACTGGACCTCGCGCACGCCGATCACCGCGACCAGGCACGCGGCAACGGCGGAGGCGGCGATCGCCGCCCGCCGCCACAATGTGAGGCGGCGCGTCAAATCGATGACCTCAGCGCCGCCGGTCTCGTGGCCACTAAGCCGCTCAACAATCCGGTCGAAGAGGCCGGGCGGCGGGTCGACCGGCGGGACCGCCTCATTGAGCGGGCTCAGACGACGCTCCCAGGCCTCGATCGCGGCGGCGAGGTCCGGCTCGCGCTGGCGGCGGCCAGCGACGGCCGCGCGCTCGGCAGCATCGAGCGTGCCGAGGGCGTACTCGGCAGCCAGCATCTCGATGTCCTCGCGCTCGGTCATGACCCGAGACAGTCCTTCAGCTCTTTGAGGCTGCGGTGCAGCCAGGTCTTGATGGTCGCCACCGGCCGTCCGTAGCGGTTTGCCAGGGCCTCGCGCGACAGCCCCTCGATGTAGGCGAGGCGCACGATGTCGCGCCTCTCCGGATCGAGCTGGTCGAGGCAGTCGAGCATCCGTGCCGTGTCCTCGCTCCTCTCGATGCGTTCAACCTGCAGCTCCGCCGGATCGGCGATATCGAGCACCTCCGGGTGGTCGTCGATGGCGGCAGGTTTGGCGCGGCGGACCTCGTCGATGGCGCGGTTCCGCGCGATGGCCGCCATCCAGGTGATCGGCGAGGCCCGTGCAGCGTCGAAATCGCCCGCGCGCTCCCAGATCCTCACGTAAACCTCTTGCAAAACCTCCTCGGCCAGCTCCCGGCGTCCCAAGATACGGACAACTATGCCGAAAAGTTTCGCCGACGTCGCCTGATAGAGGGCCGTGAACGCGGTTCGGTCGCGTCCGGCGACGCGCGCGACGAGGTCGGCCAACTCTCGCGGCGATTGCAGCATCTGCGGCACAGGGTCTCGCTGACACGGGCAGGCGGCTGACCATTGCCGTGTCGGCGCTGCGGTGGCAAGGGCCAGCCTCCGCGTCGAGATGTCGGACCGGCGCATGGCGGCGCACATTTGCGTAGCGCCCGATTCGATGTATGGACATGCGCGCCGGGCGCTCAAACGCTTGTGCCAGAACAAAATCCGGGAGGACATAGCGCGAAGGATGAAGGCAGGGGCCCCGAAGTTCCGACTGCACCCGCTAGGGCTCCTGATCTTGACTCGCGCCGGAGCGAACACCGCCTACCAGATGCTGGGCGTGGTGGTCAGCTGGCAGATCTACGAGCTGACCGACAGCGCGCTGGCGCTCGGCATGATCGGCCTCGTCCAGTTCATCCCGCCGCTGCTGCTGACGCTGGTCTCCGGACACATCGCCGATCAGTACGACCGCAAGGTGATCGTCCGCTGGTGCCTCATTGGTGAGGGGCTTGTGGCTGCCGCTCTCGGCACACTCTCGCTTCTCGATCAGCCGTCGATCGTCCTGATCTACCTGCTGCTGCTCGTGTACGGCATATGCCGGACGTTCGAGGGAACGGCGGTGCAGTCGCTGCTGCCGTCGCTGGTGCCGCGCGAATCGCTCGGGCGCGCGATCCCGACGTTCGCCTCCGCCAACAAGCTCTCGCAGATCTGCGGGCCGGCGCTCGGAGGAATGCTGTACGCATTCGGCGACGGCACGGTCGCTTATGCCTGCTGTTTCGGGCTGGTCGCGGCGGGCTCCATCGCGTGCACGCTGCTGCCGAAGATTCCGGTGCCGGTCCAAAACCGCGAGCGGACCTGGAAGACGGTGCTGGCGGGCATCGATTTCATCTGGAGGACGAAGCCGGTCTTCGGTGCGATGTCGCTCGATCTCACCGTGACGCTGCTCGGCGGAGTGACGTCGCTGCTGCCGATCTTCGCCCGCGACATCCTCGAGATCGGCGCCACCGGGTTCGGGTTCCTGCGCAGCGCGCCCGCGTTCGGTGGACTGATCATCGCCGCGACGTTCGCGCGGTTTCCGGTACGGCGCTCCGCGGGCCTCGTGATGTTCGCCGGCATATCGCTCTACGGCGCGGCGACGATCGGCTTCGGGTGGTCGGAGAGCGTCGTTCTGTCGTTCCTGCTGCTGCTGCTGGTCGGCGCCGGCGACATGGCGAGCACGGTCATCCGCCAGACTCTCATCCAGCTCGCCACGCCCGATGACCGCAGGGGCCGCGTGATCGCCGTCAACCAGCTCAACAGCCAGACCGCCGCGCAGCTCGGCGCGTTCCAGTCGGGTCTCCTCGCCGAGTTCCTCGGCGCCTCGGGCTCCGCCGTGCTCGGCGGAGTGGCCGTGTTCGCCGCGGTCGCGTTCTGGGCCTGGAATTTCCCGGCCTTGCGGCAGGTCGACCGCCCGACCGACCTGCAGCCCGACTGACGTCCAAGCTTCTGGTGCGGGCGCTTGTAGTAAGTATTTCTGGCGAATTGTACTGTATAGAGCCCACGTCCTGAAAATAATATGTTGCTTTCTCGCGATGCTGGACGCGGGTCACAAATACCTTTGAGAATTTTTCCGGTTGAAATTCTGCCGCCGCAACCAAGTTTTTTTCCCAAGCACCATTGTTTGAACACAAGACAACTCCTATTTATGGGCATAGCTTGAGTGATGATCATTCAAACTATTTTTCGTCCATGTTCAGGAGACAACAAATGACAAGCAATGGTCAGCCTACACCGGATACTTCCCAGGCGTCGGGCCCGCGCATGCGGGACGAGATCGCCGCCAAATGGGGCAAGTTCACTACCCAGGAGATTGCCGACCTGAAGGACAACAAGGATCTCGTGACCCAGGTCCAGTCCAAGTATCAGCTCGACAATGCGCAGGCGCAACGGGACGTCGATGCGTTTGCCAAGGGCCGACTGCTCTAGCCGCGAGCCAACCAGCCATTCAAGATGCCGCCTCAGCGCACGCGCGGGGGCGGCAACCGGCGTCGCGACGCGCACTTGATCGCCAAAACGCAGGCGCACCCTCGGCCATGACGGATACGACGGACCCGCCCATCGAGCTCGACCGGCACCGCGGTATGGCGGCGCAGAAGGCCACCGAGATTCGACGCCTGCTGGCCGAGGTCGAGGCCAACGAGAGCATGCTGCGCGAGCGCCAACAGCAGCTCGAAGCCCAACTGCTCGCTGCGCCTGCCGCGACTTGGGTCGAGGCCGCAGAGAAGGCGCGCTATCTGCTCAGGCTGTTTGCAGCCACGCCCTATGCTCAGGATCCACGCCGGCAAAAGCTCATCGGGGCGGTCATCGAGGATTTCGCCCGCCTGTCCCGGACAGATTCCGCGGACACGACGAGCTAGCGTTTTGCAATCAGGACACCAGACGACCAGCAGTATCGATACTCAAATCGGGAAGGGAGACCCGCCGTGGCAAAGGGACAGCTCAGAAGCAATCGCGAGAAGCGAAAGCCAAAGGCCGACAAGACGAAGACGCCGCCCGCGCAGAAGTCGCCGTTTCCACCTTGGCAGGGCATGGGCAAGCCCAAGGGATCGGGCAAGCGCTGAGCATTACAGACACCGCGTCGGCCGACGAAGGAGAACGAGCCTGCGTGCGCCGAGGCGTGCGGCGGGTCGAGGGAGGGTCTGGTGAGAACAATGCGATCGCAGACTGCGAACTCCATTCACTCAGTGGTTTTCGCGGCGCTGATGCTGACGTGCCCGACAATTGCACTTGCCCAGGGGGCGCCGGGCAAGGCCCCCGTAAATGCCCGCACGAATGCATACGGCGGCGGTCCGGAATGCGAGCGCGGCTATCGAAGAGATGGCGGGGAGTGTATCGCCATCACGATGCCGCCGAACGCCTATCCGACAGACTCGACCTACCGGCGCGGCTGGGAATGCAGTCGCGGCTATCAAAGGAACGGCGAGACTTGTATTCCCGTCACAGTCCCCGACAACGCGTATCTGCGCGCGTCCGGTGACCAATGGAGCTGCAACCGGGGCTATCGCCCGGTCAGAGAGACCTGTGTCGCGATAAAGCTGCCGCAGAACGCCTATCTGTCGGACGGAAGCTACGGACGCGGCTGGGAGTGCAACCGCGGTTTCCGGCACGACGGCGAGGACTGCGTTGCGGTCAGTCCCCCTGCGAACGCATACCTGCACGCGGCCGGCGACCGATGGAGCTGCAACCGGGGCTATCGACCGATCAACGACGCTTGTGTCGTGATCGCGGTCCCACCCAATGCCTATCTGTCGGACTCCGCCAGCGGTAGCGGCTTTCAGTGTGATCGAGGTTTCCGGCAGGTCGGCGAGGCGTGTGTTGCCGTCAATGTGCCCAAGGGCGGCTTTCTCCAGACCTCCGGCGACCGGTGGAAATGCGAGCGCGGCTTCCGGCAAAGCGGCGAGTCGTGCGTGCCCGTGACAATTCCGCAAAACGCCTATCTCGACTTCACCGGAGACGAGTGGAAATGCGAACGCGGATACAAGAGGATCGGTACGTCGTGTGCGACCTTCGACCTCCCGCCCAACGCTCACCTCGACAATGTAGGAAATGGCTGGGATTGCGATCCGGGCTACCTCAAGCAAGGCGACGCCTGCACCTTTTTGCGGGGATCCTACACTCGATAGCCAGCGCCGGGAGCCATGAGGCGCCGACAAAGGCCGAGCCTCGGGTCGCGTGCCGAGCTTCGCCGCCGCCCCGGTCGTGACAACCGCCGTGCCGCTTACCTGCCGGGTTCGCCGATGCGCTACTTCAAGGCAAGAAAGATCAGCCGCCAAGAGGCCGATTCCATTATCAGGAACGCGCGCCGCTCCCTCAACGCGCACGTCGTGATCTCTCAGGACGACGACTGGTACGACATTCGGAGCCTGACAGC
>JBIOVC010000175.1:0-2564 GCA_044867545.1 Hyphomicrobiaceae bacterium
TTGGTGGGAAAGCGCGCGGCATAGGCCAGCGCCATCCAGCCGCCCTGGCACAAGCCGACGAGGTCCACCGCGCCGCCGAGCTCGTCCACCAGCACATTGAGATCGGCAACGTAATTGTCGATCGACATCAGGCGCATGTCCGTGCTCGCCGAGCGCCAGTCTGTCACGAACACACGTTCGATGCCCGCGCGCCGCAACGCCGCAACGAGGCTGTGTCGAGGAGCCAAGTCCGTGATCGTCGCGCCATGGAGCGCAAAAGGCGCGCAGACCAGGGTCGCCGTTCCGTCCGAGGCGGTCGAAAAGTCTCGCAGCCGCACTGAGGTCAGTTCCAGCGTGACTTTATTGCGCGTCGCAAACCCCGGTTCGGGAGCCACCGTCTCGGTCGATGGCCCGACCGCGAGATTTGCGAACTCTCTCGCCACGGCCGAGGCGAATTCACTCGCGGCTTCGGCGGCGAGCGCCGGCCAGAGGAATGCGACGGACGGAAACTGTGAACCATCGGTCTTACGCATGTTGATAAGTCCAGGCCGGGATCGAAGTTGCGGCATTGAATCAAGTCAGACGGCGCGGCAACCAGGCACAGAACTATCGCTCTGCTTGCTTCACTTCATCAATACGTAGCGGCCCGGGGCCTCCCCGAGCGGCGCGAACCTGCCGTCGACCCTCCCCAATGGGGGCGGCGCCACCAGCGGTCCCGATCTTTCGGCGAGCCACGCGCTCCAAGCCGGCCACCAGGACCCCGCCCGCGGCGCGTTTGTCGCGAGCCAGCGCTCGGGGTCGACGAATTGCTCGTCGTGCCGGTGCGCGGCGATCCGGAAATGCCGATGCTCATGGCCCGGCTCGGACAGGATGCCCGCATTGTGCCCGCCGTTAGTCAACACACACGTGACTTCGGCATCGGCGAGAGCGTGGAATTTGAACACCGACCGCCAGGGCGCGACATGATCCCGCTCGGTGCCGACGGCGAATATTGGGACGCGAATATCGTGCACCGCGATCGGCCGCCCGCCCGCCTTGAAGCGCCCTTCCGCCAGGTCGTTGTCGAGAAACAGTGCGCGCAAATACTCCGAATGCATCCGGTACGGCATCCGGGTGGTATCCGCGTTCCACGCCATGATGTCGATCGGCGTCGATCGCTCGCCCATCAGGTAGTCGTGTACGACGCGCGACCAGATCAGGTCGTTGGAGCGCAGGAGCTGGAATGCACCCGACATCTGCTTGGCGTCGAGATAGCCTCGCGCCCACATCATATCCTCGAGAAAGGCGACCTGGCTCTCGTTGATGAACATCATCAGCTCGCCCGCCTCGGTGAAGTCGGCCTGCGCGGCGAGGAAGCTCGCACTCGCAAGACGATCATCGTGATCTCGCGCCATGGCGGCGGCGGTGACGGCCAACAGAGTGCCGCCGAGGCAATATCCGACGCCGTGCACGCGCTCGGCGCCGGTAATGGCGGTCGCCGCCTCGATCGCGGGCAAAAGGCCTTCGGTGCGATAAGTGTCGAAGCCCACGTCGCGATCTTCCGCACCCGGGTTCTTCCACGAGATCATGAAGACCGTGAAGCCCTGCCCGGTCAGAAACCGCACCAGCGAGTTCGCCGGCGAGAGATCGAGGATGTAGTACTTCATGATCCAGGCCGGCACGATCACGATCGGCTCCGGCCGCACGCGATCGGTCGACGGGCTGTATTGAATGACCTCCGCAAGCGGCGTGCGGTGCACGACTTTGCCAGGCGTCACCGCGACCGTCTTCCCGACTTGGAAGGCTTCGGTTCCGACCGGCCCCTGGTCGGCAGCCGCGCGCCTCATGTCTTCCGCAAGATTTGCAAAGCCGCGCACGAGATTCATCCCACGCTGCGAAGCCGTTCGCTCGAGCGCGGTGGGATTGGTCCAGATGAAGTTCGAAGGCGCGGCCGTGTCGAGAACCTGCCGGGCCGCGAACGTGACGGCATCTTCATGCTGCTTGCTGACACCCCGAACGCCGGTCGTCGCCTGTTCCCACCATCGTTCGATTGCAAGGAACGAATGGGCGTAGACGTTGAACGGAAAGTTCCGCCACTCGGCCGCTCGGAAGCGGTTGTCCTGCGGCAATGCGCAACGGCAGGGATCGTCTCCCCCACCGCGGGCGCAACGAGAGGCGAAGGCCGCGTTCTCGGCCGCGGCGGTTATGACCTGAGCGGCGAGCTCCAGTTGCTTGCCCGGCGAGGCCGCGAGATGCACGGCCCAGTCGAAGTAGGCGCCGGCCAGCGCACTCGGCGCCAACCCGCCGGTCAGGCGCGCGAGGCCGGAGCGAAAGGCGCGATCGAGGTCGCGCACCGATGTCGGTGACGCCAACTCGTTCGACTCCCGGCTGGTTTCCTGCGGCGGAAAATGCGCGTCCGCAACGTGCGGGCCTTCCACCGGGACTGCCGGCACCGCTCGTGGGTTGGTGCGCTGGGCGATGCTCACGACGCCTTGGCCTGAACCGGCTCTTCGTTCGATTGATAGAGCACCATGCCGGAGAGCGCGTCGACCCAGGCCAGATGATCGTTCACGCGCCTCACGCCGGGCACGTTCTCGGCGGCCACG
>JBIOVC010000176.1:0-3129 GCA_044867545.1 Hyphomicrobiaceae bacterium
CTGGTTCTGACCCCATGGCACCGACGCCATCTTCCTCAAGGAGGAACATCATGAAGCGAATACTGTTGCCGACTGTACTGATTGCATCAGCTGTCGGCTTGGCAGCACCGGCCTCGACGCAGCATACCGCATCCCAGCTTGTCGGCGTGTGGAAGATGCAGAAGTTCGACCGCTGCAAGGCGGGCACGAACGAATGCATCCCGTTCTACGGAGAGAAGCCCGGCGGCTACCTGGTCTACTCGAAAAGCGGGGTGTTCCTCTCCCAAGGCTATGGCGACAAACGCCCCATGCCGAAGGGGCCTGATCCGACCGACGAGGAGAGGGTCGCGCTCCACAGGTCTATGTTCGCATGGGGCGGGAAATACAAGGTCGAGGGCGACAAACTCTCGACAACTGTCGAGGTTTCGTGGCAGGCGAGTTGGGTCGGTTCCGTCCGGTCGAGCACGTTTAAGATCACTGGCAATAACCTTGAGGTCACGTCCACGCCGTTCAAATCGACTGTCGATGGCGCGATGATTGTCACCAAGCTGACGCTGGAGCGGGTGGAATAGCGTTCTCCGATCATCGGACAAGGGAGGTTGCCATGATGCGTATTCTCGTCTGTGTAGTTGCCTTGGCTTTCGCCGTCACCGTCACATATCCAGTCAGCGCTCAGGATTTGGCATCTCAGATCGTCGGCGTGTGGAAACTCCAGAGTCAGCACCGCAAAGAAGTGGCCACCGGCAAAACGGTGAACACTTACGGAGAAAAGCCGACGGGCCACCTCATTTACACAAAGGGTGGCCACGTATCGTTCATCGTTGTCGGCGACGGCCGCAAAGCACCTGCGAGCCCCAACGCGACGGATGCTGAAATCATTGGGCTCTTCAAGTCGAGCAGCTTCGGTAGCGGAAGGTATAGGGTCGAAGGTAACAAGCTTGCGATACGTTACGAGACGTCTTGGCATCAGTTGTGGACCGGCAGCGAACGATCGGGCCCCCCGCCTGTGATCAGCGGTAAGACGCTGACCACGACGACGGCGTCATTCAAGAGCCCCCTAGATGGGGCTGAGGTCGTCGTCGTTACGACTTGGGAGCGAGTGGAGTAGCACCATCGCAGACATGGCGACGCTCTCAGCGGGCGTCGCCATTGTTGGGGTCCGGATCATCCCCGACTTGTTCAGGTTTTGGCACACACCCCAGAAGCCTTCGCGACGCGAGCGTCAGAGCGTACGTCCGCGCCTTCCTGAAGGAGGTCTTCGGGTTGAAGTGAGTCGTCTGTCATCAGCTCAGGAGAGAATACCAGTAAGCGTATGCCCGAGACTACGGCTCTTTGCGCTTGACGGAGTGCGGCTCAGGCGGCGACGCTTTGCGTCGCCGGTGGCTGCCAGTTCCAGGGCAGCAGTTCGGCGAGCCGGTTGATCGGATGGCTGCCGATGCGCGCGATGACGTCCGTGAGCCAGGCTTCCGGTTCGATGCCGTTCAGTCGCGCCGTTCGCATGAGCGTGTAGAATGCGGCAGCGCGCTCACCACCCGCATCTGATCCGCAAAACAACCAGTTTTTCCTGCCGAGAGCTGCCGGCCTGATTTGGTTTTCAGCGGCGTTGTTGGATATTTCGAGCCGGCCATCGTCGAGGTAGCGGGTGAGGGCTCCCCATCGTGACCGGGCATAGCGGATGGCGCCGGCGAGATCGCTCTTGGCCGGTAGCTTGTCGAGCTGGGCATCGAGCCAGGTGGCCAGCTCGTCGACCCTGGGTCGCGCCGTTCGCTGGCGTACGGCCCGTCTGATGTCGGCAGCATGACCGGCGATCGGGCGCTCGATGTCGAACAGCACGCCGATGCGATCGAGCGCTTCCTTCGCGATCGTCGATTTGTGCTGCGTCCACTCGTCGAAGAAGCCGCGCCGGACATGGCTCCAGCAGCCGACCTCGGCAACGCGCGGCGGCCCTTGCAGCAGCGCGGCATCGGCCGCACCGGCGATCTCGTAGAGCTTGGCGAAGCCCGCATAGCCGTCGGCGTGCAGCCAGCCGGTGAAGTTGGCCAGCTGCTTGCGGCAATGCTCGCCTTTGCGGTCGGGCGTGTAGCGATACAGCACGGCTGGCGGCGTCATGCCGGAAGCATGCGTCCCGCATCGGCCGCCATGCGGGCGCTCGTCGCGCAGATAGACCCAGAGCCGGCCGGTCTTGGTCTTGCCGGTGCCCGGAGCGAGGACGTCGACCGGCGTATCGTCGGCGTGGATGACGCGACCCGCCATCACGTGCGCGGCGACAAGCTCGACCAGTGGCTTGAGCAGCCACGCGACGTGACCGAGCCATGCGGCGAGCTGACTGCGGTCGATATCGAGGCCCGAGCGCGCGTAGATCTCGGACTGCCGATAGAGCGGAAGGTGATCGCAGAACTTGGCGATCGCGATGTGGGCGAGGAAGCTCGCGTCGACCATTCCACGCGGGATCGGCAGCTCCGGCATCGGCGCCTGCACCATCGTCTCGCACTTCCGGCACGAGCAGGCCGGACGCACGTGGCGGTCGACCTCGAAGTGACCGGGCACGTAGCGGAGGACCTCGGTGACGGTCTCGCTCACCTTGCGCAAGTCGGCGCCGCCGCAGGTCTTGCACACGCCGGCCGGCATATGCACGACGTCGCGGCGTGGCAGCTCGGGCGGCAGCTGGCGGCGCTTCTTCTTCTCGGGCTTGGCGTTCTCGGCCGGTTGTGGCTCGGCGTTCGCCGCTTCCGGCTCGGGCTGCTGCGGCTGCGCTGCAATCGCTTCCGCTTTCGCGGCTTCGGCTTCTTCCAGCGCCAGCTCGAGCTGCGCGAGGGTGCGCTCGATGCGCTCCGAGCTCGCGCCGAACTTGCTCCGACGGAGCTTGGCGATCTGGGCTTTCAGCTTCTCGATGGTGAGTTGTGTGATGATGAGGCCGTTCTTGGCTGCGGCAAGCTCGGCATCTTTGCTGAGCACCAGCCGCTTCAGCTCGGCGATGTCGTCAGGTAGCTGATCGAGCCTGAGCGGCATACGCAGGACATGCGCTGCTTCGCGCTATCCGGCAAGCGTCGGAACCCAAGTTCGTTGCGGATTGCGCCATTCGAGCCCTTCGAGCAACATCGACATTTGCCCCTGGGTCAGAGTGACCGAGCCCTCCTTCGTCACCGGCCA
>JBIOVC010000177.1:0-11586 GCA_044867545.1 Hyphomicrobiaceae bacterium
CAGCTCCACGCCGCGCGGCGCGAGGTCGTCCAGGATGATCCCGTCGGGCGACGCGCCGCTCGTCAGCGCGGAAATCAGCTCGTGCCACACCGGCACGACGCCCTGCGCGTCCCCGTCGCCCATAAACGGTCGGAAGTCGCAGACGAGCCATGTGCCGCCGAGCGCGCGCGCCATCAGCTTCGCCAGAGTCGATTTGCCGACGCCGTTCGCACCCGCCAGCCACGTCACGCTACCCGGTCCCCTGCCCCCCAGCAGTTGGTTGACCGTCTCGGCCCGGTTGCACAGCCCCGAGCGCAACGACAGCGCCGTAACGCCTATGCCCGTCGCCGGCCGCGCGCCCGCCGCCAGCTGCGCCAGTATCCGCCCTCCGATTCGAGGCAGCGCTTCTTCGAGCGCCCGCTGCAAGTGCCCACGCGTCAGCCTTCGCAGCTTGGCCTCAGGCGCACTGGACGTATCAAGCACCTGCTTGAGCAGCACCGGCAACGCCGTATTGCCGGCCGTTTCGTGGTGCCCCATGTCCAGATAGATCATGCCTAGCCGGTCGCGGAGGTGGCTCTCCAACGCTGCGTCATCCGGCGCACCAAGCACAAAATCGACCCGCCTCAGCAACCGCGATCGAACATCCTCGTCTGCCGGGCCCGACTCCAGCCATGTGCCGAGCGGCGTCCCCCTGAAAACCTCGATCAGCAGCTCACGCAGGGGAGCGAGGTTGCCTTCGCGCGCGACATCATTCCAGTAAGTCAGCCCCGCGCCCGGCCCGCTGAATGCCTGTTCCCGTGCAGCGCTCCTGTTTGTCAGGAAGCTGAGATACGTGCGGGCGTCCTCACCTCCCCTCGATTGCTTCCAATAGCGCGCGATCGTCTTCTTAACGTCTGCCGAGCGAAGGCTGATCGATCTCGGTGCCTCGGCAGATCCGGAAAATTTGACCTGCGCGCTCCGCGCCTGCTCCTCGGACACCACCGCATGGTCTTCGTCGATTTCGAGCAGCAGCTCCTGGTCGTCGCGCAGGTCCAGCCACTCCTGCAGAGCATGCAAGAGCTGGTACTTGTAGGCCCGCAGGACGTGATCAGCCTCGTCTCGCTGCCGCAACGAATCACTCCCCCTTCCTAGGCCATTCTACAATCGAACACCCCCTTCAACACCGCCCCGTATGTCTGGGCACGTTTCCCGGACCAATGCTGCGGCATGACCTACACCGCAACCGAATCACTCCGAATACGGATATTAACGCCACAACCCATGGTGGCAGAGTGGCGCCACTCCCCGCCACCCTGGACCATTGGAGGTTCCCATGGCCAATCCCATTATCGACATTCGCGGCAAGAAGATCGCCCGATCAAACGTCACGCTCGTTGAACCCTTTGATCCCGCCAAGGCTTCCGCCGTGCCCGATGCTGAACGCTTCAAGGGGCGCGTGCGCATGAAGGACGGCAACAGCATGCTGATCGAGCAGGCACCCGCTGATTTTGCGCGCGCGCCCGACGTCCAATTCCGCCATCTCGGCGCGCCGGACGACATTGCCACGAACCCGGACGTGACCTACCGGGTCGAGACTTTCGATCTCGCCGAGGCGCAACGGAGGAATCCGGATTTCCAGCCCGAACGCGAGTTCGCCACTCGCCTGTCATGGCGCAAGGGCGGCAAGGGCGAAAGCGTGCTGCTTGTGAACGACCCCGACCGCGTCGCCGCCGTCGTGCTGATGGGTCACCCTGACCGCACCCAAGGGCAGAAGCCGCGCGGAGGGAAAGATCCCGCTCCAACGGAAGGCTAATCATTTCCGTCGCAGTCGTCCTGACGGGTTCCGACACCTTTCTTTGGCTATTCGATTTTTGGGCGCTCCGGCCGCGCGCTTCGCGCGCCGCCGTCGGGTGCTCGTGACCCGAGCCCGCTACGCGGTCTCGGCCATTCGGCTTCGCCCCCTAGCGCATGCCGAGGCCCCGCTGCCTTGATGATCGTCCTCCTCATTTTGCCATGCATGGCGTCGCCGAAGGGCGCGCCCATCTCTCACCACGGAAGCAGCGTCCGCCACGGTACGGGGCGCGACCGTGCAGTCGGTTCGCGGCGCCTCCTTCGGGGTGAAGGCACCGCGAACCGTCTCGGCTCCGCGGAAGCAGCGCCCCGCACCGTGAGGCCAGAACCTCCAGGGAAAACCTAGCAAAACGCCAACAGACCAGTGGAAATCGCTTCTCGGCAACGGACAACGACTGCATTGATGCGTATGAAGCAACTCTCGTAGGCTGACAAAATCAACTTCCGAGAACTTTTAGGCAATTCGATACGAAAGAATTTTTGCGGGGGCGCGACGTGCAGGTTAGACGACTCAAGATTCAGAATTTCCGTGGCGTCGCGGATGGAGTCGTGACCTTCTCCGGCCACGCTCTCCTTGTCGGCGGAAACAATATCGGCAAGTCAACGGTGTGCGAGGCGCTCGACCTCGTGCTCGGACCGGAACGCATCTACCGACGCCCGGTCGTTGACGAGCACGATTTCCACAATGGCCGTTACATCGGCGCGGACGATACGCCGATCGACATCCGCATCGAGGCGGTCCTGACGGACCTCTCCGAGGAGGCCCAGCTCCGGTTTCGCGCGCATCTTCGCCGTTGGAACGACAAGACCTGCGCTTTCGTGGACGATGCGCCGAACGGCCTGGCGGCGGCGGACGGCGCCGACGTGAAATGGGCTCTGCCGCTGCTGTTTGTCGGCCGCTACAGCCGCGAGGAAGATGACTTCATCGGCAACACTTTCTTTGACCATCCCGTGGCCGAATTCGACCCCGAGGGCGCCGATGCCGACGATTTGCTCGCCGCGGGCCGTGCCATTTTCACGCGGTCCCACAAGCGGCTGTGCGGCTTTGTTTTTCTGCGCACCCTTCGCACCGGCACGCGGGCGCTCAGTCTGCAGCGCGGCTCTCTGCTCGACACCGTGCTGAAGCTGGCCAGCGAGGGCGCGGCCGAGATGTGGCGCGAAACCCTCGCCGCCCTTGAGGAGCTCGATCCCGCCATTGGCGACATCGCGCAGCTCAATCAGATCCGCGCCGAGATACGCGCGCGCATGGCCCGCTTCGTCAATCTGGCCGGCGGCGAGGATGTCACCGCGTTCTTCGCCTCCGACCTCACGCGCGAGCATCTGCGCGAGGTCGTCCGGCTGTTCATCGCGGTGCGGCCCGGAGAGCATCTCCTTCCGTTCAACCGGCTGGGCACAGGATCGATCAACTTGCTCGTCTTCGCCCTGCTCACCTTCATCGCCGATCTGAAAGGCAACAAGTCCGTCATCTTCGCCATGGAGGAACCCGAGGTTGCCCTGCCCCCGCATACCCAGCGCCGCATCGCTAAGTTCGTGCTCGGCGAGATGGGCCAATGCATCGTCACCTCGCACTCGCCTTACATCATTGAGCAGTTCGATCCCTCCCAAATCGTGATCCTCGACCGCGACAACGCCGGCAAGCTGACCGGCACGCCCATCGATGGCACCCAGGTTAAGCTCAAGGGCCTGCGCGCCGAGCGGCGGCAGTTCGCCGAGGCCGTCCTGAGCCGCGCTGTCCTCGTGGTGGAAGGATCGACCGAGGCCGCCTTGTTCGCGGCGGCATCGACCGTCATGGAGGGCTCTCGCCCGCCCCAGCGCTACACGCATCTCGACCTCGCCGGCGTTACCGTCTTTGCTGCGAACGGCGACGGCGACGTTCCGCGGCACGGTCCCATATTCGCCGCACTGGGAAAAAAGGCGTTCGGCTTCTACGATAAACAAGCGACGCCACTCGGCGCCGACGCGCGGGCAAAGCTCAACAGATTCATGAAGCACTGGGAATCGCCGGAAAAGGGCATCGAGAACTTGCTCGTCAAAGGCATGCCAGTCGCCGTCATCAGGCGATTTCTCGCCGACGTGAGCGCACGCAGCGACTACCCGGCCAATGCTGGCGCCTACGATACCAGGGCAACCGACCGCGATATAGCGGCCCTGGCCATCAATGTGCTGAAGGCTCGCAAGGGGGATTCACACGGCTACGCCGCGATCCTTGTCAGCCACTGCCAGAGCGCGGATGAGCTGCCCGCCACAGTCCGGACGATCCTGGCAGACATACACGCCACGCTTTCCAGCGGCGACCAGGGCGGCGGTGCGCAAGAACAAATGGAATTGGCTTAGTGCCCTTCGAGCTGTGCGACACCAGAAAGGCCATCCTTGACCAGCCGGGCCACCTGCTCGTCTGTGGCGGCCCCGGTTCAGGCAAGACCACTATCGCCTTGCTCAAGGCGCAGGCCCGCTTTGCCAACCTGAGGCCCGGTCAGCAGATCCTGTTCCTCAGCTTCTCGCGCGCAGCCATCCGGCAGGTGCTTCTGCGCTGCAATGACATCCTCACGCGTGCCCAGCGCCAGACCGTCTGCGTCCAGACTTACCACGCCTTCTGCATGGAGCTGCTGCAATCGCATGGCCGGCTGCTCTCGGGCGCGCCGCTCCGCTTTCTGTTTCCAGGCGATGAGCGCGTCCGGAAGTCTGTGTTCGATGGCGAGTGGGATCTTGAGCGCGCGCGGCTGGCGATCGATGAGGGCCTCGTTTGCTTCGACCTGTTCGCAGGCAAGACGGCAGACCTGTTGGAGGGATGCGCGGCGCTGCGCGAGCTGATCGGTCGATCTTTCCCGATGATTGTCGTGGACGAGTTCCAGGATACCGACAACGATCAATGGCGCATCGTCAAGGCGCTCGCGCGCGCCTCGGACGTGTTTTGCCTGGCTGATCCGGATCAAAGGATTTTCGACTACCGCGAGGACATCGATCCGCGCCGCCTCGACAGCCTGCGCGAGCATCTAACGCTCACAGAGTTCGACCTCGGCGGCGAGAACCACCGCAGCCCTAATGCCGGCATCTTGCGCTTCGCGGACGCCGTCCTCCGCAACGAAGGTCCCCTGCCGGATACGCCGGACGTCAGGCGCGCCACCTATTGGCCGCCCAACGCCATCGCCTCAACCGTGCATGCGGGAGTCGTTTGGACCTTTGCTAGGTTGCGCCAGTTGGGTGTGGACCGTCCATGTGTAGCCGTTCTATGCCGAAGCAACACTCTGGTCGCCGACATCTCGACCTATCTCAGCGAGCCGCACACCTACAATAACCAGAACCTTGTCCCGGTCGATCACGACGTGGCGTGGGACGCGGAGCTGTCGGCCGCGGCGGCCATCGTGGTGTCCACGATCCTGGAATGGCCCCGTCAGCCTGCCGCCGTAAGCGTGGCCCAGACGTTGCGCGCCATCGCGGGCTACTACCAGATCAAGAACGCGGAGAAGCCGAGCAATGCCGCAGCAGAGAACGCCCGCAGGTTCGGCGAAGCCTTCGCAAGGGTAGCTGCCGGCCAAACGCCCCGCATCCGCGCCGCGCAGTCGCTTCTCGCGGCTCACCGGACCGGGATGGTCGTGGATGGCGATCCCGTTGCCGACTGGAAAGCCGCCCGAAGCTTGCTCGAAAGGATCGACGCTCTTGCCGAACTCTACCGCGAGGTGCGGCTTGTGCGTCTTTTCCACGCAACCGATGCCCTGGCGGCCGCGCTCTCCGATCGTTGGCTAACAACCGGAAGCTATGCCGGAGCCAGCAACCAGGTGCGGCGCATCCTTGAGCAGGAGAAGCTGATTTCCGCCGAGCGCGACCCCCGCGGATGCATCCTCATGAACATGCACAAGGCCAAGGGCAAGGAATTCGACGGCGTGGTCCTTGTCGAAGGCTCTTTCAAGTCGACGTTCTTCGACGCCGGCGAGCCGCCGCCGCGTGAACGCAGCCGCCGCCTGCTTCGCGTCGCCCTCACCCGAGCGCGGACCCTTGTCACCATCATCCGCCCGCGCGGCGCCCCACCCCTGGTCGATTGAACGCGGGAGCTTTGCACGCAACGGGCCACGCCCTGATCGGTGAATTGCCGCCGCGCCGATTGCCGACCGTTCGCCGCCTCAACCAGCTGCTCTAAGCAGCACTCGTCCCAGCCTTTCGACGAGGTCCACGAAATCCAGCACATCGGCCGTCTTGACGACGATGCGCTGCCCTACCTCATAGGTTTCGTCGCTACAACGCTGAACATACGCCTCGTCCACGATGCCCTGGCAATGCGCTAACAAGTGCCGTCTCTGGTAATAGATCCGCAATCGGCGCATCTCGTCCACCGAAAGCTCGTCAAGATAGTTTGCGCCTGTTGCCTTCAGCCAAAGGGCGCCGCCCTCATCGAGACGCTGGAACGCGCCACGGCCCACCTGTTCGGCGGCCGGCAGCATCGCATACACTTGTTCGGCCAAGCGCTGCAGCGACATCACAGCGTCCTGCATGCCCTTTTCGAGCAGGGCTCGGCTCAGCACCTCCGCTTCGTCCGCTCCGACCGCTTCTCTCAAGGCGTCCTGCGCTTTTGCGGCAGTCCGGATGGCGCCCAGCGTTTGGAGAAATGTATGGCTGGCCGAGTTGACGCCGCACGAGGGACAGAAGAATGCGGCGCCGATGTACGAGTAACGACAGCTGCATGCTTCGCAAGTCGTCTTCAGCCGCATCGGTTCCGCTGCAGCGATCGGAAGCAGGAGGGGATCATTCCCGTTTGCCTCCATCGTGATCTTCAGGAATGAACGCGGCGGTTGCCGTTGGTTCCAATCCTGCGCGGCGGCGCGCATGGCGCCGTTGATTCTGCCAATCACGTGATTGCGGGCATACGCCTTGCTGGCCTCTACATGCTCACGTGTGTACCAGCTCTTGGCCGGCGCCGTATGGCGGCAAGAAGGGCAGAACACCTCTTCTTCCCGACAGATTTGCCTCCAATCCTCTGCGTGGATTTTGAAAGCGAATAGGCATGTCTCCGCCGGGCATTCGCGGTCGTAGCAGCCCTCTGCATCCGCCTGAATCGGTATTGTAAGCGGCGTCGGAGTGCTGAGCCGCTTCAGCTCTCTGATCACGTTGTCGAACATCGCCCGCCTCCCACACAGCATGTCGAATCGCCGGTGAACGTAGCATGAACATTAGTGTGCCGACACGGCAAGCCGGAACGACGCACCCACGGCGACCACTCCTCCGTTATTGGCGTGCAATATGCGAGCAGTGGAACTGCTGGCCCTCTGCGCGATCACACGCGCGTCGCCGCCACCTGCTGCGGTAAGCTTCTTCCGGAGCTAACGATTCGGGCCCGAGCAAAGACATGATCACTTGGCCGTTTGCCAGAGGCACCTGGTACGCATTTGCCCAGTTCGAGACCTTCGAGCAGGAGCTGCTCGCCGCACGCCGCGCGGACTCAAAGCTCGATGCCGACCTTCGTTTGAACCGGGAGAGCTGGATCAAGGTCCGGAACGAGGAGCTTTACCCGGTCCAGTATTTCTGCCGGCACATCGGCGTTGCGATCGCTACAGAATTCCGCATCGGTCTGGAAGGCGCCGATGCCGACATTGAGATCCGGAACGCCAACATGCTGCGGCGTTTGCAGATCACCACCGCCGGCCCGCTCTGGACTGATGGATCACGCCAGTGGGGCCGCGATCACATGCTGCATATGGAGCAGCTCAACCAAACAGGTCAAAGCGCCGGCTGGGGGCCTTACCGCAGGGAGCCTGATGGCTCGATCAGCAACCGCGATGCGGTCATCAGCACGGACGAGCGCGATCCGGGCTATCTCGCCGGCATTCAGCAAGCCTTGCTCGGCAAAAGGTTCAACCAGCACGCCAACTGCGAACTCATCGTCTATGCCGCCGCGTACAATGAGGTGATGACGGTTGAGACGTTCGGCGCTCTGGCGGCCAAGGCTCTTCACGAAGTGCCGCTTGCCGACTTCCTCGCCGTTCATGTCCTCACCGCTGGGGAGGGTTACATCGTATCTCAGCCGGCATCAGCTCCAACCTAGCGTGGGCCTTCGCCTCGCCCAATCTTTCCTGAGCATCCGAATTCGGAAGTCTAACGGCTCGCCTCGTGCAAGTTGGCTCCGCGGTAGCCGCACGCACCGCAGCGCAGCCGCGGCTGAATGTCGATCGCGTGTGCATTGTCGCCGAACCGCTCAATCAGCAAGGGCAGGTGCAGCATGTGCTGGTGCTTGCACCGGCGGCAAACGGCGACCAGCGCCAGCCTCTCGCGCTGCACATCCCCGAGCGACTTCCCCCTGTTATGCCTGTTGCCGGGACGCACTCATCGCCGCCTCCGCGCGCGGGATACGCGGACAGCTCAGCAAGGCGCACGGCAATCGCTACCCGCATCCGGTCGATGTTGCGCGCCTGGGCATCGATCTCCCGAAGCGCAGGCGGGCCTTCGCCCGCTTGATCGCCTCGACCACGAGCCCGCCGTCACGGGCGATGAGTCGCAGGCACTCGGTCCAGCCTGTCGCCACGTCGACCAGCGTCAGCGTCTGGATGAACGAGCCTGCCATCGGCGCGCCGCCGTGCGCCACCATGTCGATCTCGCAGAAGCCGGGCGGCGGGTCGTTCCAGTCGTTGAAGGTGCGGATCGGTACCTCGCGCCGGATCGCGGAATAGAAGCCGGCGCGACGCCGCCACCCGCCTGCCACTTTGCCTTGCTGCCTGGTCAGGATGGAGGCTTGGCCGGTGCCTCGGGGCGCTCGGTCACCATACCAGACTGATGCCGGCCAGGTATGCCAGAGCGTACCTGAAGGTGAACAAGAACGACTTCCGCGATGCGGAGGCGATCGCCGAAGCCGTGCAGCGCGCGACCATGCGCTTCGTCGCCACCAAGACGAGCAGCTCGATCTGCAGGCGTGGCACCGGGTGCGCTCATACCTGGTCAGCGAGTCCCTCAACCAATGGGGCAGGCCTTGCAATCGGCGGCGCTCTACCCCAAACAGCGGACATGAGGGGCGAACCAGAATACATCGGCGGTTGCGGCCGGGCGAATGTCCGCTTTTGTATGAGGCCGTGTGAGAACACGCGGTTTGGTGTGGGCATCTGGCTCCCAAGTTGATCGGACCCCTGCGGCCGATATGGCGCTCACTTCGCACATATCGGCGTCCCCAGTGCGCTGGATGCACCTGTGAGGCCCACCAGCGCGGCGAGGAGGGACAAGAGGCCCGAATGGCCTCCATCAACGTCGGCACGCCGAGGATCGCGATCACCCGCTTGATGTTGTAGGCGAGCACGTGCAAGGCCATCTCGGTGGCGACGTTGCGCAGCGTCTTCATCCTGAAGTGTGTCGCTCCCATCCAGGCCTTGATGGTGCCGAAGGGATGCTCGACGGTTGAGCGGCGCACAATCATGGCATCGGATCGCTGATCGAGCCTTGCCTGCACGAGGTCGAGAACCGCCTCGTTCTCCCAGCGAGCGACGCGGCGTTGTTTGCTTGGCGTGCAGTGCGCCTTGAGGGCGCACGCTCCGCAGGCGTCCGTCCAATAGCGGCGCAAGACTTTGCCCGCTTCCTCAGTCGTCATGCGGTATGTGAGGCGTTCGCCGGCCGGGCAGACATACGTGTCGCTCTTGGCGTCGTAGACGAAGTCGCGGCGATCGTATCGGCCCTCCGCCCGCGCGTTGGACGTCAGCGGCCGAGGAACGTAGGTCTCGATCCCTGCCTCCTCGCAGGCTGCGAGGTCCTCGCTCTTGAAGTAGCCTCTGTCGGCGAGAGCCTCGATTGTCTCTGCGCCGACCGCCTCGCGTGCCTTCCCGGCCATCGATCCCAGGTGGCCTTTGTCGATGCCGACGTTGGTCACCTCGTGCGCGACGATGAGATGATGCTCCGTGTCGACGGCGCTCTGCACGTTGTACCCGACGGTGTAGGCGCTGTGGCTCTGCGAGGTCATCGCTCGCGCGTCGGGATCGGTCAGGGAGATCTGGGTCTCACCCGAGGTGAGCATCTGAGCCTCGATTTCCGAGAGACGGCCGAGCCTTGCCTTGAGCGTCTCGATGCCGTGTGCGAGCCGGGCGACTTTGGCGGCGGGAACCGGGACGCCGGTGACCTCTTGCTCACGGTCCGCGCGATCGAGCTCCTTGAGATAGCGGTCGATGGTGCTCTCGATGGCTGCGATCCGCTTCGCCAATCGGTCCTTTGTGAAGTTCTTCTCGCGGTGGTTCACCGCCTTGAACTTGCTGCCGTCGATCGCGACCGCGTTGCCATCGAGCAGATGCAAGTCCCGGCAGAGGGCGACGAAGCGGCAGCAGACCTTGCGGATAGCCAGGCCGTTGTCGCGGCGGAAGTCAGCGATCGTCTTGAAGTCCGGTGCGAGGCGACCCGTCAGCCAGATCAGCTCGAGATTGCGCCCGCACTCGCGTTCGAGCCGGCGCGAGGACTGGACCTGATTGAGGTAGCCGTACAGATAGATCTTGAGCAGCGTCGCCGGATGATAGCCGGGACGACCCGTCGCCTCGGGCGCGACACCATCAAAGCCGATCTCGGTCAGATCGAGCGCATCGACATAGGCATCAACCACCCGCACGGGATTGTCGGCGCCGACGTAGTCGTCCAGTGACTCGGGAAGCAGCGCCGCCTGCCGCCGATCGGCCCCCTCGATGAACCGCGCCATCCGCCCCCCCGGCATGCGATCGCGGGATCCGTATCATGGTTCGCGGACACCAGCTGAGTTTTCACACAACCTCGTATAGCTGGGCCGCTCGCGCCGCCGTGGCGCTAAGCACGTCCTCCCGAGGCACGCTATAGTCCTCCCGGAGGTGTGACATGAGCCGGGTTACGGTGAAGGCGTTCGGCAAGGCGCCAGCCGGCATCGCCACAGGGCAGTGCTTGTGCGGCAAGGTGCAGGTCGAGATCAGCCTTCCAGCATTCTGGGCGTGGCACGACCATTCGCGGGCCAGCCGGCGCGCGCATGGCGCCGCCTATGCCACGTATGTCGGCTGTTGGCGCAGCCGTTTCCGCGTGGCCAAGGGTGAGAGCCAGCTTACCCGCTTCAAAGACGAGGCGACCGGGGACACACGCGCATTCTGCTCCCGCTGCGGCACTCCCGTTGCATACGCGCGGGCGCGGTCATCGAAGATGGTGAACATACCGCGCGCCTTGTTCGACGGCCGCACCGGTCGCGAACCGCTCTATCACGTCGCCATCGAGGACTCGCCGGAATGGGCCTATCGCTACGAAAGGCTACGCCCCTTGCAAGGGTATCCGGGCGTCATGTGGACTGGCCCGAAACGGCGCAAACGTCCCGCAGCGCCCGACATGCCCTTCGAGCCGTGAGATGCGAGCCTTGCTGGAACCTTGTCCGGAGCTCCCCGGATAGCAGGGTACCCGCACGACATGACGATTGTCCTTGGTGCCCGATCTTAGAATGCCTCGCGCCGCTGGTGCCGGCCCCCTATGATGCGCGTCCCACCAAGTCCGGAGCACGCCCATGCCTCGCTTCGTCGCCGTCTACACCATGAAGCCGGAAGACGTCGCCGCCTTCCGCGCGCGCCCCAAATCCGAGCAGGAGGCGATCGACAAGGTCGGCCTGAAGGCGTGGGAGGAGTGGAGTAAGCGCAACGCCGCCGCCATCGTCGCGACCGACGTCATGGTGGGCAAGACCAGGCGCGTCACCAAATCCGGCATCGCCGATGCGCAGAACCAGATCGCCGGCTTTCTGATCGTCGAAGCCGCCGACATCGCCGCCGCCGCCGGCCTCTTCCAGGACCACCCGCACATCACCGTCTTCCCCGGCGACGGCAT
>JBIOVC010000178.1:0-3254 GCA_044867545.1 Hyphomicrobiaceae bacterium
GTCGATCCGGTGATGGTCTCGACCAACGGCGATCCGCTGCTCGCGCCCGATGCGGTCGCGGCCGTGATAGAGGCATTGCTGCCACGGTCGGACCTCATAACCCCCAACCTGCCGGAGGCGGCCGCGCTCCTCGGCCTGCCGGTCGCGGCCGGCGAGAAGGACATGGTCGATCAGGGTCGGCGCCTGTTGAAGCTCGGCTGCCGCGCCGCGCTGATCAAAGGCGGGCACGGCTCAGGCGCGGCAGTAGACATTCTGGTGACGCCTGCCGGCATCGTGCGGCTCGAATCCCCTCGTATCGACACGCCGAATACGCACGGCACCGGCTGCACGCTGTCGGCGGCGATTGCCGCCCTGCTGGCGCTGGGCGAGCCGCTCGAGAGCGCGGTCAGACGGGCCAAGACCTTCGTCACCCGCGCCATCGATCACGGCCGGGAGCAGGTGATCGGGCGCGGCCGCGGACCGGTCGATCATCTTTACGCCATAAAGGCGGGGCCGCCGCCGGCATGAGGTGTGGTTACGCGTATTCTTGCCACAGTCCGCCCGCCGTCACGCCACCGCGATACCCCAGACTCGGGCCTTGTTCCCCCGGGAACATCCACCTGCAAAGGAAATCCCTAGTGGATCGATATTGCGGGTCGGACGTTTGGAGGAGACCATGAGCATTCGGACAATTCGGCGGACAGCGATCGCCGCAGCAATTGCGGCTGGTGTCGGGGTGGCGCAGGCAGCACCGGCCGGGCCGGTCGGCGACTTGCCGGGCCGCTGGTCGGGAACGGGGGCGGTCGTCTACGAGGACGGCAAGTCCGAGCGCGTGAAGTGCGTTGCCACCTATTTCATCGACTCCGGCGGGGAGACGGTGCGGCAGAACCTGCGCTGCGCGAGCCAGGGCTACGACATCGACGCGGTTGCCACGCTCAAAGTGAGAGGCGGTCAGGTCTCCGGCGAGTGGCAGGAGCGGCGGTGGGCGGCGACGGGATCGGTCGCCGGAAAAGTGACCGACGAGGGTTTCAGCCTTTCGATCAAGGGCGATACCTTCAACGCGGTGATGGCCGTGTCCACCTCGAGCTGCAAGCAGTCGATCGACATCACGCCCAGCGGCTTCGACGTCACCAAGATCTCGATCGGTCTCGGCAAGTGCTGAGCGGCCGATAGAATCGTCCTTCTACGGGTGGCGAGGACGCCACAGCGTCCGAGGATTCACCCCCGCCTACGCCCCGTTCTGATTGTGGCCGCACTGTGACCGCGGCTATCCTGCACCCAAAGCCCGGATAAGGGCCTCCGCTGGTGTTTGCAGCGGAACGCATGGGGTTGCGTAGGGAGGCAGGGCGATGTCCACGTTTTCGCGTAGGATCCTGCAAGGTTCGGTAGCGGCTTCAGCGCTGCTGGTCACGGCAGGGGATGCGGTTGCCGGCGGATTTGCGGTCCGGGAACAATCCACGACGAGCCAAGGCGCGTCCTTTGCCGGCAATGCCGCCGGCGGTGATCTTTCCTCGATGTTCTGGAACCCGGCTGCGCTCGGCGTGATGGGCGGCGGTCTGCATACACAATCGGGCGTCGCTGTCCTGCTCCCCGAGAACGAGATGACGGCGAAAGCCGGGACCTCGTTCCTCGGCGCCCCCGGCACGACCGACTCAACCGACTCCGGCAGGACGGCATTCGTACCATCCTCGTATGGCGGATACCGTTTGTCGCCCGACTTTGCCATCGGTGTCTCGCTGAACGCTCCTTTCGGCCTTGGGTCGGAGCCCGACGCATACGATTGGATCGGCTCGCCGCACGGGCGATCCGCCAAGTTGACTACATACAACTTCACGCCGACGGCGGCTTACCGCCTAGCGCCGGGACTCTTCATTGGCGCGGGTCTGCAGCTCGAGTACGCCAGTCTGGTGTTCAAGTTCGCATCGGGTCTCGGAGACGCGCCGAATGCCGGCATCGACATCGAGGATTCGCTGGGCGTCGGATTCACCGCCGGGCTGTTGTGGCAGCCAAATCAGGGTACGTCGATTGGCCTCGGGTACCGGTCATCGATCACCCACGAATTCGAGGGGAACTCGTTCCTGGTCGGCACTCCAGTCGTAGGGGGACCGGTCGAGGCGGAGCTTGAGACGCCGGAAACCGTGACGCTCAGCCTGCGCCAGGCGCTTGCGCAGGACTGGCGGCTGCTTGCTACCGTGGAATGGAGCAACTGGAGCCGGTTCGACACTATTCCGATCACGTGTCCATCTGCGGGCGTCGGTCCGGCTCCCTTCAGCTGTCCAGGTGGAACGTTCGCCGTGCTCGATGCCAACTGGCACGATGGCTGGTTCTATGCGCTCGGCTTCGAGCACGACTACAAGCCGGGCCTGACGCTTCGCGCCGGCATCGCCTACGAACAGTCGCCGGTTCAGAACCCGGAGGAGCGCCTGACACAGGTGCCCGACAGCGACCGCATCTGGTTGAGCGCGGGCCTCTCCTATCAGATCATGCAGAACGTCACGGTCGATTTCGCCTACACCCACATCTTCCTCGAGGACGCCGAGATCAACCGTACCGCTCTCACCTCGCCTCTGGTGCTCGTCGCCGATCGTGAGGCGAGCGTCGACATCATCTCGCTCGGCTACAGAATTCGCTGGGGGGGCGAAGCTCCGCTGAAATAAGCGGATTGGGTGGCGGTCAAGGCGGCCGGCGGGAAAACTGCCGGCCGCATTTGCTTGCGGCCGGCTCATGACCTACGTTCTCCTCGTATCGCGCGAGGAGAAGCCCTATGCCGGTGCCGCAGCCGCTGCCGACCGTCGAGGACGTCCGCGCCGCACGCGCGCGCCTGGGCACGCTTCCCGTCCGCACGCCGCTGATCGAGCATCCGGCGCTCAACGGGCGCACCGGCGGGCGCATCCTGCTCAAGGCCGAGAACCTGCAGCGGGTCGGCGCCTTCAAGTTCCGCGGCGCCTACAACAAGATCTCGCAGGTCGACCGTGATGCCTACCCGGGCGGTGTCGTTGCCTGCTCCTCGGGCAACCACGCCCAGGGCGTGGCGGCGGCGGCCACTCTCTTGGGCCTCAAGTCGCTGATCGTGATGCCGAGCGATGCGCCGCGCCTCAAGATCGATCGCACACGGGCGTTCGGCGGCGAGGTCCGGTTCTACGACCGGGCGACGGAGGATCGGGACGCGATCGCGAAGACGCTGTGCGAGGAGCGCGGCGCCGCGTTCGTCCACCCCTATGACGATACGCAAGTGATGGCGGGGCAGGGCACGGTCGGGCTCGAGCTGATGGAGC
>JBIOVC010000179.1:0-2444 GCA_044867545.1 Hyphomicrobiaceae bacterium
CGCGCCGGCAAAAAACCGACGCGAATATAAGGCCTGCCACCCGCTTTGCAACCTGAAGCGAGCGGTCCGGACGGGACTCAACCGGGCGCAACCATCCCGTCACATTGGTGGGTGACGCAAGGTACCCCCATCGCTATAGAAGCGGCACTTCCTGCTCCCATCAGCCCAAAGCCCGGCCTCCCGCTCATGTCAGCGCCACAGGATCCCGAAGACAAACTGCTGGCGCGCATCGCCGCAGCCCTCGAACGAATGAGCCCGCCGCCGCTCGAGCGGCCCGATTTTTCTCACTCGGAAGCCTTCGTCTGGCACGCTGACCCGGAGGGGTTCGAGCCTGTCGAGCGCGTGAACCGGGTCCCGCTGGTGCTGCTCAAGGGGATCGACCACGCCGCCGTGCAGCTGCTCGCCAATACCGAGCGATTTGCCCGGGGGCTTCCGGCCAACAACGCGCTGCTATGGGGCGCGCGGGGGATGGGCAAGAGCTCGCTTGTGAAGGCGGCTCATGCCGAGGTGCGCCGCAGGCTCGCCGGCAAGAAGGCCGCCGGCGCCGACCTGAAGCTTATCGAGATCCATCGCGAGGACATCGCGACGCTGCCGCGCTGCCTCGCCTACCTCAAGGGAGCAAACCACCGGTTCATCGTCTTCTGCGACGACCTGTCGTTCGACGCCGACGATACCAGCTACAAGTCGCTGAAGGCGGTGCTCGAGGGCGGGATCGAAGGCCGGCCCGACAGCGTGCTGTTCTATGCCACCTCCAACCGCCGGCACCTGATGCCGCGCGACATGATGGAGAACGAGCGGTCGACCGCGATCAATCCGTCGGAGGCGGTGGAGGAGCGGGTTTCGCTCTCGGACCGTTTCGGCCTGTGGCTCGGGTTCCACAACTGCAGCCAGGACGAGTATCTCGACATGGTGCGCGGCTATACCGTCTATCATGGCCTCAAGGTCGAGGATGCCGTGCTCGTGCGGGAGGCGCTCGAATGGAGCATCACGCGCGGTGCCCGCTCCGGACGGGTCGCCTGGCAGTACGTTCAGGACCTGGCGGGGCGTCTCGGTCAAATGCTGCGCAGTGAATAGCCATATCTGTTACGTGGGCGACAGGCGAATGACCCAATCTACATTATTGTGCTGATTGCCTGACCGGAGTTAATCTGGCTCTTATTTTATAGAGCCTTGGCGATTTGCGGGGGGCTAAGATGCTGGTTAGTCGGCGCGATGCCTTGAAGGGCATAATGATCGGTGGCGCGGTCTCCGTGCTTCCCGCAACAACGGCTCATTCTGCCGAGCCGGACCAACCTTCAACGTTCACTCTGGACAACGGGCTCAGGGTCCATTTCCTGGCCAAGCGCTCGGGCTACGTCAACGCCGCCCTCATCCTGCGTAGCCAGGAGATCGGCGACCCGGGCGGACTGGCGCACCTGATGGAGCACACCTCGTTCACGGGTGCGGCCGGCTCGTTCGCCGCTGCCGACATCAAGCGACTCCGGCAGGACTGCATCCAGGACAGCAACGCGACGACCGCGCCCGGCACGATTCAATGGAACGCCTCGTTTCTGCCGCGGAACACCGGGCGCGTGCTCGATATGCTGGCGGTCACCAGCCTCGACCAAAGGTTCGATGTCGAGACGGTCGAGCGGGAAGCCCGCGTCGTGCTGCAAGAGCTCTATCTCATCAAGTATGAGACCAATGCGCGGGCCAAGCGCCAGTTCGACGCGGCTCTCTACGGCAGGTCGCACCCCTATGCCCGCGATACCGTCGAAACCGAGATCGCCAAGGCGAGGACGCCGGCGCGGCGGCTTGCAAGGGAGCTCTCCGCATACGCCGAGAAGGTCCGGCTGCCCGCCAACATGGACCTGTTCGTGGTCGGCGATATCGACCCCGGGGAGATCCGCGACCTCGCGGCGCGGCACTTCGGCCCGTACAGGCACGCGAGCGGGCCGATGCTCGATCTGCCGAGTGCGCAGATCACGCGCGGCTACAATGCGCTCTCGGTCGCGTCTCCCGACATCGTCGATCCGCTTGCCGAGATCAGGATCGCCTGGAACACAGGCGTGCGGATCACCGACCCGGACGCCATGGTGCTGCTCGCCCTCGGCGGCTGTCTCAACGGGGCGCTGTTCGACCACATCAGGGACAAGCTCGGCGACGCCTATACGCCCGAGGCAGTCTACGACAGCGACCGCAGTTGCGGCATCTTCGAGATCCTGGTCACGTCCTCGAGGCCGCCCGCGATTGTTGAATCACGCGTGTTCGAGGCCGTTGCCGCGCTGAAGCGCAGCGTCAGGACGGTGGACCTCGAGCGCTTCCGCGACAGGTTCGAGCTGATGCGACGGAAGAAGGCGGAAAGTGTCGACGCCATTCTCGAAAGCATGGTCAGCAGGGCGCTCAACGGCAAGGCGATCTGCGACTTCGACGTAGCCTCGATCACGGCCGATGACGTTCTGCAG
>JBIOVC010000180.1:0-8427 GCA_044867545.1 Hyphomicrobiaceae bacterium
TCACCAGTGGTCACGGCGACTTCCGCCAGCCATTCGAATTGCCGCGCGTTCAGGGCAGCCCGCAGTCTCGCGGGGAGCGGACCGGCGCAGCCATGATCGCTGACAGTCCGGACGAGGTTCGCGTGCGTGTTCGCGAGCAGCTCCTGTTAGGCGCGACGCAGATCAAGCTGACAGCGGGCGGTGGGGTGGCGTCACCCAACAGCCCGCTCGACGCATCCACCTTCACCGAGGCTGAACTGCGGGCCGCTGTTGAAGCGGCCGAGAATTGGGGCACCTACGTCACCGTGCACGCCTATACGCCCATTTCGATCCAGCGGGCTATCGCCGCCGGCGTGAAGTGCATCGAACACGGCCACCTGATGGATGAACCAACCGCCAGGCTGATTGCTGAAAAGGGCATCTGGTTGAGCACGCAGGCATTCCCCGACGAAATGGCAAAGGTGTTTCCGGTGGGCTCGCAAGAGCGAGACAAGGCGTTCGAGGTATTCGCCGGTACGGACAGGACGTTCAGGCTGGCGAAGAAGCACAACATTAAGACGGCGTTCGGTACCGATATTCTGTTCTCTGCGGGGCTGGCGAAGCGCCAGGGGGAATTGTTGGCAAAGCTCGTCCGCTGGTACACCCCCGCAGAAACGCTCGCTATGGCGACCGGAACGAACGCGCAACTGCTCGCGCTGTCCGGCTTGCGCAATCCCTATCCAGGCAATCTCGGCGTGGTCGAGCAAGGCGCCCTCGCTGACCTCCTGCTCGTCGACGGTGATCCGATTGCCAACATTAAGCTGATCGAGGACCCGGCGAAGAACTTCGTCGTCATCATGAAAGACGGAAAAATCTACAAGAATACGCTTGGCCCGCGCATGGCACTCACCGGACCATAGTCCGGTAACCGACTTCTTTCTCGTGCTGGTCTATCTGTTCTCGGCGGTTTCGTTGCGGCGGGGCTTACTTTGGTGGCCGATACGGTCGTCACATCGGTTTAGATCGACTGCGCCACAATGTCTGCCTTTGGCACGCACTGCCCGCTCTGGGCGCCGGGTGTCGCCTTCTGCTTTCACCCGCAGAACCGACATCCACTCGGGGTTGATATGTGCTGCTGACCCGAAGATCGGCCATGTGTTTGCACTCAACATGCACACTGCTTTCCACGGCCGAGCCAGCGCATGAACTTGGTGTTGGTTCACCCTTGAATTAGCATGACGACGATCAGAGCAGGCCGACAGGGAGGCAAGATCGTGGCGAACAAGCCCAAGGTGCGTGGCGGGATTGTCGGGTCGGGTTTCGCGGCCAACCTGCATTACGAAGGCATCCACCGCGTCTACGGCACGGACGCCGAGCTGGTCGGCATCTTCTCGCCGACCGCGGCCAACGCCCGGCGGTTCGCCGAGCCGCGCGGCTTGCGCACCTTCCCCTCCCTCGAGTCGCTGCTCGACCAGGTCGACGTCGTGCATGTGTGCGTCAGCCCGGCGGCGCACGAGGCCGTCGCCGTGGCGGCGCTGGCGCGCGGGGTGCACGCCATCGTCGAGAAGCCGCTGACCGGCTGGTTCGGCGATGGTGGGGCCGACTTCCACGCCTCGCGTGCGTCGATGGGCCAAGCGCTCGAAGGCGCGCTCGCCAGCATCGACCGCATGCTCGATGCCGAGGCCAAGTCGAAGGCGATGATCCTCTACGCGGAGAACTGGGTGTATGCGCCGGCCATCCAGAAGGAGCGCGAGATCATCGAGAAGACCGGGGCGCAGGTGCTCTGGATGCATGGCGAGGAGTCGCACTCGGGCTCCCACAGCAAGGCCTACGGCTTTTGGCGGCTCAACGGCGGTGGCGCGCTGATCGGCAAGGGCGTGCATCCGCTGACGGCGGCCCTGTATCTGAAGCGCGTGGAGGGCCGGGCGCGTCACGGCAAGCCGATCCGCCCGGCCGCGGTGAGTGCGCGCATGCACAGCCTGACCCGGCTCAAGGGCTACGTCGACCGCGGCTTCCTGCGCACCGATTATCACGACATCGAAGACTTCTCGGCCGCCCATGTGGTGTTCGAGGACGGCACGGTGGCCGACATCTTCGCGTCCGAAATCGTGATGGGCGGCATTCACAACTGGCTCGAGGTGATGGCCAATAACCACCGCGCCGTGTGCAACATCAATCCAAACACGGCGATGCAGACCTACAATCCGGCCGAGGATCAGTTCCGCGATGTCTATGTGGTCGAAAAGATCGGCACCAAGCAGGGCTGGGCGCCGACTGCACCGGACGAGGATTTCATCACCGGCTTCCCGCAGGAGATCGAGGCCTTCTACCGCAGCGCAGCTACAGGCGAGCGACCAGAGAGCGACAGCCGGCTCGCGGCCGACTGCATCTCGACCGTCTACAGCGCCTATCTGTCGGCCGAGCAGAAGGGCGTCGAGGTTGCCGTGCGGGCGCATTGATCCGCGAGGCGGGGCGGGTTCGGGACCAGAGGCCCTCAAGTCACTAACCAGTTACTTATTTCCTTGACAGGTCCCGTTAACCCGGGCTCGACTCGCACTCAAGCGCGTCGCACAGATGGTCGGCGGCGTGCATCAAAAGCAGACCATCCCTGGACATCTCGTCATGGGAGGAAACGATGGTGAGTTGCAGATCTACGTTTTCCGGCATTACTGCCGGCGTGTTGCTGGCAGTGGCCGCGCTTTGGACCGGACCTGCAGTCGCCCAATGGAAGCCTGACAAGCCGGTGACAATCGTCGTGCCATGGGCTGCCGGCGGGTCGACAGATCAGGTCGTGCGGGTGGTCGGTCAGGAGCTCGAGAAGGCGCTCGGTCAGAAGGTGGTGATCGTCAATCAGCCCGGAGCGTCGGGCTCGATCGGCAGCAAGTCCGTGCTCGAGGGTGCCCGGGACGGAACGCTGATGGCATCCGGCGCTGCCAAGGACCTCGGCACCTACGCGGTCAGCGGCCTCCTCAACACCAAGCTCGACGACTGGCACCTCTATCTGGCGGTCATCAACGCCTCGGTGGTCGGCGTCAATGCCTCGACCCCCTACAAGACGCTCGATGATCTAGTCAATGCGATGAAGCAGAAGCCGAATGGCGTTACCGTCGCGACCGCCGGCATCACGTCTTCGGGCGGCGACGGGCTTCGCCAGCTGCAGGAGGCCTTCAAGGTGGAGGCCAAGCAGATCACCTACGATGGCGGCAACCCGGCCATCATCGCCACCGCCGGCGGAGAGACCGAGGCCACCACGCAACTCGGTGTCGAGCAGGCGGAGATGCTGCGGGCCAAGCGCCTGCGCGGCCTCGCCGTGCTGGCGGGCAAACCGCTCGTGCTGGAAGGGGTCCCACCGATCGATCCGATCACGAAGTTCAAGCCGGACTTCCGGCTGGCGGACAACTACTTCGGCATCTTCGTGCCGAAGGGTGTGCCTAAGGAGGTCACCGAGACGCTCGACAAGATCTGGCGCGAGACCATTCCCAAGTCGAAGGCGCTGGCCGACTACGCCCAGAGCCGCGGTGCCATCGTCGCCGTGCTTTACGGGGAGCAGGCCAAGAAGGCGGTGATGCCGGCGGTCCAGGTGATGGCCTACGGCCTCGTCGCCCGCAACCAGGCCAAAATCGATCCGGCGACCGTCGGCATTGCCAAACCTTGACCGCTTCGCCGACAGAATGGGCGCGGCTGCTCCCGGCCGCGCCCATTGCCCCGGACGATCGATGAGCCCAGGAGCCGTCGATGACCGACGCCGTGCGCGAGGAGCGCCCCCTGGCCCGGAGCGATCTGTGGTCGGGCATCGCATTTGCCGTTGTCGGGCTGGCCTTCGTCGTCGAGTCCTGGCGCATGCCGCGCCTCGAGGAGCGCGGCATCGATCCTTGGACCATACCGGGCCTGATACCGGGTGTGCTCGGAGCCGCACTGGCCGTTCTTGGTGTCGTGCTGGCGGTTCGCGGATGGCGGGAAAGCCGCGGCGAGACCCATCACGTCTCGATCATGGGCACGGGCGATGCCCGCATCCGGTTTGTGACCGCGCTCGGGCTCAATCTCGCCTTCGCCCTGCTCCTCGTCGGACGAGTGCCGTTCTGGTTAGCGACGTTCGTATACCTCACCGTTTTCATGGCCGTGTTCGTGCTCGAGCCACAGAGGAGCGGTGCTGCCAAGCGGGCTCTTCTTGTCCTGGCCGTCGCCACAGCCATGACCTGGGGCACGGTCTACCTGTTCGAGACGCTCTTCCTGGTCAGGCTGCCGTAGCTAACGCCGATGTTTGCGCTCCATCACCTGCTGGAGGCCCTTTCCACGTTCCTCAACCTGGGAACGCTCATCAACGTGCTGTGGGCGACCCTCGTCGGCATCGTGATCGGCGCCTTGCCAGGGCTGACGGCGACGATGGGCGTTGCGCTGCTCACCACGCTCACCTACAGCCTGCCGCCCAACCAGGCGATCCTGGTGCTCATCTGCGTTTATGTCGGCGCCATCTACGGCGGCAGCCGCTCGGCTATCCTCCTCAACATTCCGGGAACGCCGGCCAATGCCGCTACCACCCTCGACGGGTATCCGTTGGCCCGAGCCGGCCGAGCCGGCTACGCCATGGGCGTTGCCACCACATCCTCCGCCATCGGCACAATCATCGGCACCGGGTTCCTGCTCCTGCTGGCGCCGCCGCTGGCCGAGATGGCGCTGCGCTTCCAGAGCTACGAGTTCTTCTGGCTGTCGATCTTCGGGATTGTCATTGCCGGGCTGATGACGGCCGCGGACGATCCGATCAAGGGCTGGATCGCGGGTCTCATCGGGCTGCTGGCCGCGATGGTCGGGCAGGAGACGATCCACGCCTACGAGCGCTTCTCCTACGGGGTCACCGATCTCGCCGGCGGTTTCGCGCTGATCCCCGTGTTGGTCGGCGTGTTCGGGTTCGCCGAGATCCTGACCGTGATGCGCGATCCGCCCGCTGTGCTCGCCACCACCAAGATCGATCGGGTGATGCCGAGGTTCCTCGACCTATGGCGCTACCGGCGCACAATCGTGCGCTCCGGCGTGATCGGTACCGGGGTGGGGATCATTCCGGGTGTCGGCGAGGATATCGGCGCATGGGTGTCCTATGCGGCCGCCAAGCGTGCGAGCCGCGAGGCCGATCAGTTCGGCAAGGGCTCCATCGAGGGCCTGACTGCCGCCGAGACCGGCAACAACGCCGCCATCCCCGGCGCCATCATTCCAGTATTGACACTCGCAATACCGGGCTCTGCCCCGGCCGCGGTGCTGCTCGCTGCCATGTTCATTCACGGCATTCGGCCGGGCCCGCTCATCATGGAGGAGGCGCCGCAATTCGTCTACGGCACCGTGATCATGCTGGTGCTCGCCACGCTTGCCATGACTGTGCTCGGCCTGCTGCTGGCGCGCCCACTCCTGCTCGTCCTGCGCGTGCCGCGCAGCATCATGATGCCGATCGTGTTCGTGCTGTGCGTGATCGGGCCTTACGCTATCACCCAGCGGCTGTTCGACGTGTGGGTGATGGTCGGCTTCGGGCTCATCGGGTTCCTGATGCGCGAGATGAAGTATCCGATGGCGCCGCTCGTGCTCGGCGTGATCCTCGGCGACATCCTCGACAAGAACCTGAGACGGGCGCTGACGCTGTCCGACGGAGACCCCACGCCCTTCTTCACGCGCCCGATCAGCGCCGTGCTTTGGATCGTCACGCTGCTGCTGGTGCTGAGCGCCGTCCCCGCGGTGCGCCGTCCCATCGCTCGCATCATCAAGCGAGGCTCACCATGATAGGCGTCCGTGCAAGACGAGCCCTTTCCGACCCAACCGCCATCTCGCCGGGCAGCCGATGACCAGCTCTCCAGTTCCCGATCTACGACCGGCGGAGAGTCGCCGGGTGAGCAAAAGCGCCGCGACCGCCGCCGCCATACTTGCCGCCGCCACCCGGGAATTCGCCAGCCATGGTTTCGGCGGCGGCCGGGTCGACCGCATCTCCGAGCGCGCAGGCGTCAACAAGCGCATGATCTACCACCACTACGGCAGCAAGCAGGGCCTCTACCTCGCCGTGCTGGAGGCGGCCTACCGGCGCGCGCGCTCGGCGGAGCAGGAGCTGAATTTCGAGGCGCTCACCCCGCGCGAGGCCATGACCGATCTCATCGAGTTCACCTTCGACAGCTTCGTTCACGACCGCACTTTCATCAAGCTGCTCAACGACGAGAACCTGCACAAGGCGGCCCACCTCAAGCGATCGAAGCGGATCGCCGAGATGCACTCGCCGCTGCTCGCCATCATGCGCCGAATCCTGGTGCGAGGGGCCGAGCAGGGGGTGTTCCGCTCCGACATCGATCCGATGCAGACATGGATCTCGATCGCGGCCGTCAGCTACTTCTATTTCTCCAACATCTACACGCTCTCGACCATCTTCCGGCAGGACTTCGACAACCGGGCTGCGCACGCCAAACGGCGCCGGCACGTCGTGGACCTGATCCTGTCGTACCTCAGGCCTTGAAGAGCGCAACGAGCGGAGACAGCGCCATGGCCACGCGACGATTGGGCATCGTGATGCACGGCGTCACCGGGCGCATGGGCATGAATCAGCACCTCATTCGCTCGATCGTCGCCATCCGCAAGCAGGGCGGGGTCATGCTCGAGGGAGGCGACCGCGTGATGCCCGACCCGATCCTGGTCGGCCGCAACGAGGAGAAGGTCGCGGGTCTTGCCAGCGCTCACGGCATCAAGCGATGGACCACCGACCTCGCCGCCGCGCTCGCCAACGCCGACGATACCGTGTTCTTCGATGCGGCAACGACTCAGATGCGTCCCGCCCTCCTCGCCAGAGCGATCGATGCAGGCAAGCACGTCTACTGCGAGAAGCCGGTCGCGACCGGCCTCCACGAGGCGCTTGCCATCGTCCGCAAGGCCAAGGCGGCCGGCGTGCGCCACGGCGTCGTGCAGGACAAGCTGTTCCTGCCCGGGCTGCGCAAGCTCAAGCTGCTCGTCGATGCCGGCTTCTTCGGCCGCATCCTGTCGGTCAGGGGCGAGTTCGGCTACTGGGTGTTCGAGGGCGATCTGCAGCCGAGCCAGCGCCCGTCCTGGAACTATCGCGCGGAGGAGGGCGGCGGCATCGTCCTCGACATGCTCTGCCACTGGCGCTACGTGCTCGGCAACCTCTTCGGCGAGGTGCGCAGCGTGTCCTGCCTCGGTGCCACCCACATCCCCGAGCGGTGGGACGAGAGCGGGCGCAAGTACCGGGCGACCGCCGAGGACGCGGCCTATGCCACGTTCGAGCTCGCCGGCGGCATCATTGCCCAGATCAACAGCTCGTGGACGACGCGCGTGCGGCGCGATGACCTCGTCACCTTCCACGTCGACGGAACACACGGCTCGGCGGTAGCCGGCCTCACCGATGTCGTGACGCAATCCCGGGTCAACACGCCGAAGCCGGTCTGGGACCCGGACACGAAGCAGCCGATCGACTTCTTCGCCGGCTGGCAGCGGGTGCCCGACTACACGGCGTTCGACAACGGCTTCAAGGCACAGTGGGAAGCCTTCATCCGCCACGTTGTCGACGGCGAGCCTTACAAGTACGACCTTATCGAGGGCGCCAAGGGCGTTCAGCTCGTCGAGTGCGCACTCAAAAGCTGGAAAGAGCGGCGCTGGGTCGAGGTGCCCGCGCTCGACGTCTGACCGGAGGACTGCCATGCACGCGCCGGCCCTCTCCTCCTTGAGGATCAACCTGCCCATCGCCGGCGGGGGTCTCGAGCCCTTCGTGCTGTCCGAGCCACGTGCCTTCCCTGCGAAGCCACAGCGCCCTTTCAATCGCATCGCCTATGCGGCGGCCCACGTGGTCGCCGATGCCCGTGCCGACATCGACCCGTGGCTCGACTGCGCCATCGACTGGGATCAGACCATCGCCTTCCGCGAGCACCTTTGGGACCTTGGGCTCGGCGTCGCCGAGGCGATGGACACCGCCCAGCGCGGCATGGGCCTCGACTGGCCGGCCTCGCGCGAGCTCATCATCCGCTCTCTTGCCGCCGCCAAGGCCTACCAGAGCCGCCACGGGCGGGCGGCGCCAATCGGCTGCGGCTGCGGCACCGATCAGCTCGCAGCGGAGGATGCGCGCTCGATCGAGGACGTGACCCGCGCCTACGAGGAGCAGATGGCGGCGATCGAGGCGGCGGGGGGCCGGCCGGTGATCATGGCGAGTCGAGCGCTGGCCCGCATCGCCCGCTCGCCCGCCGACTATGAGATGGTCTACGACCGTATCCTGTCGCAGGCGCGCGAGCCCGTCATCATCCACTGGCTCGGCGAGATGTTCGACCCCGCGCTTGCCGGCTATTGGGGGAGCGCGGACCATGCCGCCGCAATGGAAACGGCACTGGCGATCATCAACGCGCACGCCGCCAAGGTCGACGGCGTCAAGGTTTCTCTGCTCGACAAGGACAAGGAGATCGCCATGCGCCGCCGGCTCGCCCAAGGCGTGCGCATGTACACCGG
>JBIOVC010000181.1:0-5321 GCA_044867545.1 Hyphomicrobiaceae bacterium
GACCAGGCTCGTCCCGGCAGATACCTACAATGCCTGCTGTCCCCCTGCCGGTGCGCATGGGCAGGAACAGCCACTTGGCTCCGGGCAGCGCATCCGAGTCGCGCCCGGCAGGCCGATTCTTCTCCCAGGCCCAGTTGGCAGCCGCCAGATCGGCATCCTCCAGAGTGTCCTCCGGCGGATACCCCGCTTTGAGCACGATCGAGCCGGCGTCCGGCAGCAACAGGACGACCCGCACCTTCAGCATAGCCGCGATCTGGTAGGCCGTGGCCCAAAGCACGTCGTCCATGGTGCCGGCGCCCGCGAGCTTGCGGCTGAACGCATAGAGCGACTCTGTCGTCCGCGTGCGTTCCATCGCAGCAAGAAGCTGCACACGCGCGCGTGCGGCAACATTGGAAACGACAACTGCAACCACGGTGAAGAACACCACTGCAATGACATTGGTGGGATCGTCGATCGCAAACGTGTAGTAGGGCTCGGTGAAGAAAAAGTTGTAGCAGAGCGCTGCCGCCGCGCTGGCGAGGAGCGATGGCCACAGGCCCAGACGAACGGCGACGCCGACCACCGCCGTCAGGAACACGAGGTCGATGTTCTCGACACCGATCCACGGCCACAGCACCTCGCCGACGCCGACAGACACGGCAATCGCCAACAAAGCCTCGACATAGGAGCGCAAATCGAGCGCTTCCTCCCCGGCGGCGACGCTCACGGTTTTCTTGGCCACCGGCTCGGGCGATGCCTCCTCCCCGGCGATGACGTGGACGCTGATATTGCCGGCGCGGCGCAGAAGATCGTGCACGACCGAGCCGTGGAGCATTTCGAACCAGCGGGGGCGCGTCGACTTGCCGATGATGATGTGCGTGATGTTGTGCTTTTGCGCGAAACCGATGATGTCGTCGGCAATCCTGCGCTCCTTGGCCGGGATCTTGATCGCCTCGCCGTCGAGTCTCTCGGCCAGTCTCAACGTCTCGGCGATCCGGTCCCTCTCCTCCTCGCTGAGCTGTACGCTTCTGCTGGTCTCGATGCAGAGCGCGGTCCAGGGGGCATGCAGGCGGTCCGCAAGGCGCTTGGCGTGGCGCACGAGCCCGGCCGAGCGCGGATCCTCGCTGACACAGACGACGATCCGCTCGCCCGCAGCCCATGGACCCTGAATGGCGCGCGCCTGCATCTGCTCGCGCAGCTGCTCGTCGACACGCTCAGCGGTTCGGCGCAAGGCGAGCTCGCGGAGCGCAGTGAGATTCTCCGGAGAGAAGAAGTGCTTCAGCGCCCGCGCTGCCAACGTCGGGACATAGACCTTTCCCTCGTTCAGGCGCTGGATGAGGTCGTCGGGCGTCAGGTCGACGAGCTCGACCGCGTCCGCCCGATCGAGGATCGAGTCCGGCACGGTCTCCCGCACACGTACACGGGTGATCTGTGCGACCACATCGTTCAGGCTTTCGATGTGCTGGATGTTGAGCGTGCTGTAGACGTCGATGCCGGCGCTCAGCAGCTCCTCGACATCGAGGTAGCGCTTCGGGTGGCGGCTGCCCGGCGCGTTGGTGTGGGCAAGCTCGTCGACGAGCAGCAGGGCGGGGCGGCGGGCGAGCGCCTTGTCGAGATCGAACTCGCTCAGGATCTTGCCGAAGTAGACGACCGGCTTGGGCGGGATCTGCTCCAGCCCCGCGAGCAGAGCTTCCGTCTCTTTGCGGCCGTGCGTCTCGACGATGCCGATGACCACATCCACGCCCTCCTTCCGCTTTGCGTGGGCGGCCTGCAGCATCTCGTAGGTCTTGCCGACGCCCGGCGCCGCACCGACAAAGATCTTGAGCTTGCCGACGCGGCTCGTTTCCCGCCGCGCAACCTCGAGCAAGGCGTCGGGCGAAGGCCGCTCGTCTGGACCGGGCCGCTGCTCAGGCATGAAGCTCTAGACCTTCCATACCTCCCTTCGAGACCACACCTGCGGCCCGGGGCCGGCCGTCACTTGGCTTTCGCGAGCCCGTCGAGCGCTAGATTGATCTCGAGCACGTTGACGAGGCGGTCCGGCGTCAGGAATCCGCCCGGCGCAAACACGTGCTCGGCTATTGTAGCCTCCACCCGGGAGAGTGGAAGGCCGCGGGCGTCCGCAATCCTTTTCGCCTGGTAAAGGGCGGCGCGCTCGCTGATGTGCGGGTCCAGTCCGCCACCAGAAGCGGCGGCCAGATCGGCCGGCAATGGCCTGTCGGCCGTCGCTCCATAGCGTCCGATCAGCTCCTTGGCGCGCTTGGTCAAGTCCTCGCTCGTCGGCGACTTGTTACTGCCGGCGGCACTGGTGGCGTCGTAACCGTCCTTGCCGGCCGAGGAGGGACGCGGCCAGAAGTAGCGGGACTGCTCGAACTTCTGCGCGATCAGGCGGCTGCCGACGACCTTGCCGTCGGGCGTTGTGATGAGGGAGCCTTGTGCGGTTCCGGGCACGATCGGCGTCACGCTCAGCACGAACAGGCTGTACCCGACCACGCAGATGAGCATGGTGGCGGCGACGAGGCGAATGCTGGCGATCAACGTTGCCATGACTGTCTCCACGAGTTCCCTACTTCATGTAGATGAAGTGCTCTGCCAGAGGCCCGAGCGTTGCCGCCGGGAAGAAGGTCAGAGCGCCGACGACGAGGATGGTCGCGAGCAGCATGCCGGCGAAGGTGCCGTCTTCGACGCCGAGCGTACCGGCCGATTCGGCGCTCCGCCGCTTCGCCATCAGCGAGCCGACGATCGCCAGCGGCAGGATGATCGGAATGAACCGGGCGAGCAGCATGACGATGCCGGTGGCGACGTTCCACGGCACGGTGTTGTCGCCGAGCCCCTCGAAGCCCGAACCGTTGTTGGCGCTGGCCGAGCTGAACTCGTAGAGCATCTCGCTGAAGCCGTGCGGGCCGGAGTTGTTGAGCGTCTCCGTACCCCATGGCGTTGCCGCGAAGATCGCGGTGCCACCGAGGATGAAGAAGGCGTGCGCGAGAATGGCGAGAATCGCGAGCTTGACCTCACGCGCCTCCACCCTCCAGCCGAGATACTCGGGCGTCCGGCCAACCATCATGCCGGCGACGAACACGCCGACGATCATGTAGAGGAACATGTTGATCATGCCGACGCCGACGCCGCCGAAGGTTGCATTGAGCCACATGCCCACCATCGGAAAGAGGCCAGCCATCGGGTTTAGGCTGTCGTGCATGGCCCCCACCGAGCCGTTGCTGGTCGAAGTGGTCAGCACCGCCCAAGTCGGGCCGGAGGTCGCGCCGAACCTCAACTCCTTTCCTTCAAGATTGCCGACGTTCTGCTCGATCAGCAGCCCGGCGAAGGCCTGCGTCGGGGCCTGCTCGAAGTAGACGGCGCCCGTGATCTTGACGAGCAACAGCGCCAGCATCACGCCGAACACGACCGCCGCATGGCGCATGCGGCCGAGGATCCGGCCAAACATCCACACGCTCGCCATCGGGATCAGGATGATCGAGATCATGGAGAGCGCGTTGGTCCAGAAGTTCGGGTTCTCGAAGGGATGCGTGCTGTTCGGCCCGAAGAAGCCGCCGCCGTTGGTGCCGAGCTGCTTGATCGTCAGGAAGGCCGCAACCGGGCCCCGCGCAATGACCTGCTCGAGCCCCTCCAAGGTGGTGGCCGTCGCACGGCCCTCGAACGTCATCGGCATCCCGCCGAGCACCATCAGCGTGGCGACGACGAGGGCCACCGGCAGCAGCACCAGGAACGAGGCGCGCTGCAGGTCGACGAAGAAGTTGCCGACATCCCTCCGGCCGGCGAGACCCCGGGCGAGCGCCACCAGCGCCGCAATGCCGGTCGCTGCCGACACGAACTGCTGCCACATCAGCGCGCCGAGCTGAGAGAAGTAGCTGAGCGTCGACTCGCCCGAGTAGTGCTGCAGGTTGGTGTTGGAGGTGAAGGACACCGCCGTATTGAAGATCAGACTGCCTTCGATCGGCCCCATATCGTCCAGATTGAGCGGCAGGTACTGCTGGAGCGCCAGGATCGCAAACGTGACGGTGAACGACACCGCATTGAAGATCAGCATGGCGAGCAGGTACTGCTTCCAGTCCTGCGGAGCGCGAGTGATCGCGCCACCGAAGGTCTGGAAGGTCCGGGTGAACGAGCCGGCTTCACCAGCCTCCGGCGCATCCGGGTCCATCGCCCATTTCATGTAGCGCCCGAGCGGCCAGGAGAGGATGGCGGTGCCGCCGACGATCAGCAGTACGAATAGCACAGCGTAGGTAAGCATTGGTTCAGCTCCAACGTTTCCGCCTTCAAGCTCGGTCGATCACCGAGGTCATCAGGAAGAGCAGGCCGAAGACTCCGAGTCCGAGCAGCAGATAGACGAGCACCATGGGATGATCCTTTCGAGATCAGGCGAGGCCCAAAGCAGTGACGATGACATCGATCAGCTTGATGCCGACGAACGGCACGATCAGGCCGCCGAGGCCGTAAATCAGCAGGTTTCGCCGCAGCACCGCGGCAGCGCCGATGGCACGGTAGGCGACACCCTTCAACGCCAGGGGGATCAGCGCGATGATGATCAGCGCATTGAAGATGATGGCCGAGAGGATGGCGCTCTCGGGGCTCGCCAACCGCATGATGTTGAGGGCGTCGAGTCCGGGATAGAAGGCGACGAACATCGCCGGGATGATGGCGAAGTACTTGGCGACGTCGTTGGCGATCGAGAACGTGGTGAGCGCGCCGCGCGTCATGAGCAGCTGCTTGCCGATCTCGACGATCTCGATGAGCTTGGTCGGGTTCGAGTCGAGATCGACCATGTTGCCGGCCTCGCGCGCGGCCTGTGTACCGGTGTTCATGGCGACACCGACGTCGGACTGTGCCAGCGCCGGCGCATCGTTGGTGCCATCACCGCACATGGCGACCAGCTTGCCCTTGGCCTGCTCCTCGCGGATCAGCTTGAGCTTGTCCTCGGGCGTGGCCTGGGCAAGGAAGTCGTCGACGCCGGCTTCCGCCGCGATTGCCGCTGCGGTCATCGGGTTGTCGCCGGTGATCATGATGGTGCGGATGCCCATGCGGCGGAGCTCGGCAAAACGCTCGCGAATGCCGCCCTTCACGACGTCTTTCAGGTGAATGATGCCGAGCAGCCGGCCGTCGCGAGTAACGGCAAGCGGCGTGCCGCCGGTCTTGGCAATGGCGTCGGATATGGTCCTGATCTCGCGCGCAGCATCCGTGCCGGCGGCGGACTTGCCGGCCTTGACGGCGGCGCGCGCGCCACCACCTGCCCCATCCAGATGAGCGAGCACGGCGTCGACCGCCCCCTTGCGAATACTTGTGCCGCCGAACTCGACGCCGCTCATGCGGGTCTGCGCCGAGAATGG